>CBDTVA010000121.1:0-7588 GCA_965363935.1 uncultured Gammaproteobacteria bacterium
GAATGGCCGCTTTGTAGAAATAAATCTGTGAAGGAATTTCTTCATAAATTGCCGTATAGGTCATAATCACCAATTCAGCCTTTTCAAAATAGTGAGTGAAATGGTCAATTAAAATTGACTATTCTGGCTAATGTCACCACATGAAACCTATCTTTTTGAACAGTTTGAAGTGAACGGGAAAATGACCGCAAAGGCCGAATTCCTGCCATTTTTCTATCAATTTCTGTAGAAATAAATTGTTGGTTTGATATTTATCGTAGGAATAATTTATACTCAATTTTTACGTTTCTTGAAACAGTTTTACGAGTAAATATAGTGCTTAAAAATGCAAAAACAGTTACAAACAGGATTCTTTATATAAAACAGATACATACTTTTTTGTAACTGTTACAACCTGTACATTAATTATGTGTGCGAGTTCTGTTGATTATGTGTGCGAGCCACTACAGATATCATTTGGGAAACAGAGATATCTGTATTACTATGGGTCTAACTACAAAAGATTAACCAGCCATTCACTTGACTTAACTAATTGAATATAAAGTGTTTCATGATGCTCATTTTTTTGCAATTAATAATACAGATTTTTCAAAGTGAATTTTGCAATTGTTTGAATTGCCCCTGAATAACAGACTTCTCTTGTAGCAGAATTTTATAATCGTTATCTTGTATGGCAATCTTATCCTTAGAATCAAACAATTCAGATTTTGTTTGCTCTAAAGTGTGTTGCAACAATTTTATTTCCTGTTGAGTTTCTGTATGCTCTGAAGCTAAAACTTTTAACTCATCTTGAATGAGATTTTTCTGATCAATTAATTTCTGATGCTTCTTATTGTATGATATTAGCTGGTCATTTAATAAATTTATTTCTGATAGATTTTGATTTTTTTCAGAAATTAATACCTGATTTTGAGTCTGTAATTGTTCAATTCTTTCTTGTTTTTCGCTGTCTACTTCCCTTTGTTTATTGAGCTGCTTTTCACATGCAGAATAGCGCACAGATAAATCCTGGATTTGATTTTGTAGTTGCTCATTGGTTAATCGAGATTGCTCACGTTCTTGTTGGCGATCTTCTGCAATGCGTTGCTGGTAGTGCTCAAAATGATCCCGGATATCTTTATTTTCCTGTTTCAATTCAATTATCGTTGATTTTAACTCATCAATACGTGATTGCGCTTGAGTATATTTAAACTCAGTTTTATCGAGTGACTTTTGCAAGGTATTTTCTGAATTCAGGAGTGATATATTTTCGCTTTCTTCATTCTTGAGTTTTTGTTCGATATTATTTTGTTGGCTAAATAATTGAGCAATATTATTTTTCGAATCATTTAACTCATTAGTAAGAGTTTCTTTTTCAGATTTAAAGGAATCTGTCACCTGACTTATCTTAAAATCTGCCGTTTTCTGGATACGATCATACAAGGATTTTACAACTTCAACCAGATCATTAGGAAGTCCACTGTTATTTTTTAAATCGGTATTGTTATTCCGCCATTGCTTCAAATGAGGGGCAATGGTACTTTTGCTTCCTGTGCCCAGACACTCCCTAACACGATCGACAGTCGGTTCCTGGCCTCGACTTTTAATGGTTTCAGCGGCTTTGGCAATATCGCTGTAAGTGACACCAATTCGAGCCATAGGGATTTACCTCAGATTTTTTAGTAATGTAATACGTACTATGTAATATAACATAATATTAATTATTTTGAACTATGTTAATCTAAGATTTATAGCATATGATAATGCCTATTATACTAAGTTATGATAAAATTTAGAGAAATAGCCTTTTGTACTGACAGTACATAAGTCGAAATCCACTGAAATCTGGTTGGAATTATTCAAAATGGACAATCTTGATAAAACTGATAAAACTATGCCATTACGTAATAGTGGCGGTGGTCAAATGCTACCCCCTTCAGAGATGCTCCAACACTATCTTCAGGCTGCAACCTCTGATAATACCCGCAAAGCCTACCGCTCTGCGATTCGACAGTTTGAAAAATGGGGTGGACGATTGCCAAGTAGTGCCGATGTCATTATCAATTATTTAATGGATAAAGCTCAATCAGTCAATTCCAGAACTCTTGATCTACATCTTACTGCTTTAGGGCAATGGCATCATGTTCAGGGTATTACTAACCCTACCCGTGATCCATTGGTTATCAAAACCATGGAGGGTATTCGTCGAATTCATGGCAAACCCAAACGTAAAGCCAAGGCTTTGAGATTAGAGCACATAGCTAAAATGATTGAGTACCTGAATCAATTACCTAATACACAAAAGAAATTACGGGATCTTGCTATTATCCTGACTGGTTTTTTTGGGGCCTTTCGTCGAAGTGAACTGGTTGGGATCACAGTTGAGGATCTACACTGGGAGCCGGAAGGTCTTATTGTTCAATTGTCAAAATCTAAAACCGATCAAGCTGGACAAGGCATAACAAGAGCATTGCCTTATGCTGAGAATCAGGCTGTTTGTCCTGCCCTGGCTGTTAAAATGTGGCTGGAATCATCATCAACTTCAACAGGCCCACTGTTTAAACCCATCAACCGGTGGGATCAGATTCAAAACAGAGCTTTGAACCCCAATTCTATTAACAATTTGTTAAAATCAATCGGTAAGGCATGTGCCTTTGATTTTATTCCTGATTTGAGCAGCCATAGTTTCAGGCGCGGCCTTTCCACGTCAGCAGCCAGAGAGCGTGTGGATTTTGAACTCATCAAAAAGCAAGGTGGGTGGAAAAGTGATGCGACTGTTTGGGGATACATAGAAGAAGGTCAGCAATTCAATAATAATGCTTCTTTGATTTTGATGGAAAAAATGGCATCAATGATTAATTCGAAATCATAGTTCATTTTTTCAAAGAAGAACAAATGTAATTGCCTATAACGGGGTAAGTCAAAATACGTGTGCAAATAGGACATTTGGCTTTTAAAAAATAGCTCTATCCCTTGTCCTATCTACGTTTGGAGGCTTTTTGTTTAAATCTAGCACATATTCACCAAACCGCTTGATGCTATCTGTGACAAGGAGGAAAAACAAGCTGCTTAGTAGGGTAAATATAAAGTGGTTAAAATATTATCACCTCTGAGAGCCTTGTTATACTTGGCTTTCAGAGGATGTGTGAACCAGAGGTCGGGATGTCCTCAGAACCCCTGTATGTGTCGACGTCATTTCTCGTTCAAGAGAACCCCGTCGCCTGTTTGAGTTCTTCGAAAAATGTGCCGGTTATTCTCACACCTGCATTGTAGGTGCTGCGGTTGGGAGTCTTGTCGCCCTGAGTGTGCATGGCCAAAACGATGCGTTTTTCCCCGCGTTTATAAATCAAGGAACGCCACTGAACCCACCTTCCGTGTCGATTTGATATGCGACACGTGTAGATGCCAACCGACAGAGACCTGGAGATCCAGGCTTTGATCTTCAGTACTGACCCGGGCATAGCCAATTAATGTTCCAGATTTCTGTTTTTCCACGGGTAAAGTCTCAAGTATAGAGAAATAAATGGGTAATTAAGATTATGTTTTATGAGATAGTTAATTGCAATAGATTTAACCTGAATACAGGTGATTTTTGTTGTTGAGAAATGTATCTCAATAAACCTCCGTTTAATGAGACAGGAATAAAACAAAGCAATTTAGGGGTTCCAGGGACATTTCCTCGGCTTAAGACATAATCCTCTGAAACCCTTGTCTCTATTTGCTTACAGAGGAACATTAAGTTTAACAGAAATTTAAAAAAGAACTGTTAAAGTATCGTATATCAATAGCTTACAATCGTGTTTATCCTATTAGGATGGAATGTCCCTGGAACCCCTGTTTGCCATAATTCATCATTTTTTACCTGCAAACATGACAGGATTTATTGTTTTAATTATCTCTAAAGATTCAACACTAGAGGTAAAAAAAATGTCACCTGTCATCAATTTTTTGAAAAACAATAGTACCTTCAAACTCATAGTCATTCTGTTTCTGATTTTAATCATGCTCATTCCCCTGACTATGGTTGAAGATTTAATTTATGAACGTACCGCTATGAAACAAAGTGCTGAAAACACGATCGCGCAAAGCTGGGGCAGCGATCAGATCATCTCAGGCCCAATCTTAAAAATACCTTATAAGATCAGAATTGTAGAGAAAAAACTATTGAAAGACGGACAGGAAAAGGAGGTCATTCGTTTTGAACAGCATTATGTTTTCTTATTATCTGACCAGTTGGATATTGAGACCAGTATGGCCAGTGAAACCCGTTACCTGGGGATCTATGATGTTCCGGTCTATCTCAGCGAATCAACTATACGAGCCAATTTCAACAATGAAAGTTTATCCAGAATCAATGAGGATTATGGCTATATTCAATGGGAACAGGCAAAAATTATTGTTCCCTTTACCGATGTCAGGGGAATTCGGGAATTAAATGCATATGAGGTTGGCAACGATGCAAATCAGACACTGAATTTTACACCTTACCAGAAAAATAATGTACTCAGTGGTATTGTCACGGATTTTCCAGTGAAATTTCCCACTTTAACTGACCAGAGTAAAAATATTGATCTTGTTTTCAAGCTGTCTCTGGCCGGGAGCAATGCCATGATGTTCAGACCTTTTGGCCGAAAAACCAATGTCAGCATGAGCGCTGACTGGAATAGTCCTGGTTTTAATGGGATGTTTTTGCCTGCGGAAAGAGATATCAGTGCAACAGGGTTTACCGCTTCATGGCAAGTATTAGAACTTAATCGTAATTTTCCACAGCTGTGGCACGATAGTGCGGTAAACGAGCATAACATGGCACAGGCAATATTTGGTGTTAAGCTGTATCAACCGGTAAATTTATACCAGCAAAATAAACGCAGTATTAAATATGCTGTGTTATTTATAACCCTGACCTTCATGACCTTCTTTTTATTCGAATTATTGTATAAAAATCGCTTACACCCTATGCATTACTTTTTCACCGGGGGGACTCTCAGTACTTTTTATTTACTGTTACTGGCATTTTCAGAACATACCGGTTTTACTATTGCCTATATAATAGCCACCATCAGTGTCAGTCTGTTAATGGGCAGTTATAGTATTTCTTTATTTAAAAGTAGAATTCGAGGCTACCTTGTCGGGTTAATGTGCATCGTCCTGTACAGCTTTTTCTATATATTGATTCAGTCAGAAGAAAATGCCCTGCTACTTGGTGCCATCGCTTTCTTTGCAATACTCGCCATAATTATGTACAGCACACGTAATATTAACTGGTATCAGTCAGAAAATTCGCAAACAATCGGTGAAACAGCAAACAGTTAACTCTAATGAGTGCCCTTCTGTTTATTCAGATTTTAACCTCCCCTACTTTAGAAGGGGGATTGAGGAGGTTGTAAATCAACATCTTAAACACAGTTGCTCAGTTCCCCTTTGAAAAAGGGGGAGGTTATTATAGTTTCTTTTTTACAAATAATTGATTGAGCCAGCCAAGGTCTTCTGCCATCAATGTTGCATCAAAGTCACGGATACCTCGAAACGGTATCTGGATATTACGCTGCTGTAATTCATCTCTGAGTTCAGTAATCAATACACCCGATGGTGTACTTTCTTGTGCATTTTCTGCATGTACGGCACATCCGGGACTTTCAGGATTTCCGCCAAGAATAGCCAGGCATTCGGCATTCTGACGAATGGTTTCCTCAATCCGATCAGCAATATCGGTACTGAGTTTTCGACAGCATGCCTTGCCATCCTGTGTCTCCAGTGCGGCCCTGATGGACTTGCCTGGAGGTCTGGCTCTGGCAAAGCCCAGAAAAGCGATTTCAGGACAGGGCATTTGTAAAATACCCACATTATACTGATGACAAAGCTGCAGGATTTGCCAGTTCATGGCCGGAAATGCAGCGGCACCGGCATCGCGTGTGTTCTGGTTCATAATACAGTCTATAACGCCAACAAAATGATAACTGCGCTTATCCTTTGTGTTTGTCATACCCATGGCCAGTGAAAATTTTCTCAGCAGTTTATCTGGCAGGCTCATTGGGTTTTTATAGCTTTGCTTTTACGTAGTACACTGGAATAAGAATTAAACAATATCACGATAACACAGTGACTCTATTTCGGCCATTCTCCTTTGATTTATACATTGCTTCATCTGCAGCAGCAATCAATTCCTGATAATCTGAATATTTTTCATGATATCTGGCAACTCCAATACTGGCAGTCAAACTTTGTTGCGAAAAACGGTTACTGAGTATTTCTCCTGTTTGCTCAATTGCTATCCGGATCCTTTCCGCAAAATATCTTACACCACCGGAATCGACAAGAATAAACAAAAATTCTTCCCCCCCATAACGACCCACAAAATCACCCGGCCTGGTCAGATTTTTCAAGATGTCTGCAACAACTTTCAGGACATCATCACCGGCCTGATGGCCATAGATATCATTAAAATTTTTAAAGTGATCAATATCGATAAAGCCAACAGCAAGATGCTTTAATTGAGATTTATTGGTATCAAAATAAGTGCTTAAAAACTGCTGAATCATACCCTTGTTATTCAATCCTGTCAGCGGATCAATCTGGGCTTTCTTTTTTTCCTGTTCAAATTTCCTGGCATTGACTAATGCTACCCCCAATTCAGTGGTGACATTGATGAGTTCAGGCAGAAGTTTATCATCAAGCGTTCTCCTGGAGATAGCATTATCTACATACAAAACAGAGGATAATCGATTATTTGTTAAAATGGGTAAACTAAAAAACCCCTTAACCTTTAATTCTTGTAAAATTTGTCTGTCTTCTTCATGAGTATCATTGATATAGGTAGCTTGCTTATTTCTCAGGCAAGACAATAACTGTCCTGATAAGGATGAAATCTTTATTTCAAAAGGTTTGTCTTTTGTTGCAATAATATTTTCTGGCCACCAATACTGTGCAACCAGAGAGCGATGTTTAGGATCCATAATTAGAACAATCAAACGATCAAAATTAAAATCTCTTTGTAACGCCTCCAATGTCCATGGTATAAATTCTTCTGGGTCCAGGCTACGGTGCGGAGCTATCAAACTATTAACACGGGAAATATTTGTGGATGATAATGGTTCAACTTGTTTTAATCCTTGAGCAACGTTGCCTGCAAAGTCAAGATTAAAGACGCTTTCCAGCAAATTAGCTCTTAATCGATTCAGATGTGGAAATTGAATACCATAAAATGAACTGAGACCCCGAAGCTCCTTTTCCACTTGTTCGAGAACAGATTCCATATCAAGATTAAACGTGTTGATAATTCCAGTCACATCAGATTGTAATATTGGATAGAGATGTTTCTCTACTGATCCAATTCCTTGTAAGCTGGCAATGTAATTAGCATAAGAGACAATAGCAATACTCTGTTTTATTTCTGTACTTAGGCCGGAACCAGGAGCAGAAGTTTTAAAGCCGCGATGGTAGTTTAAAATGACACTGGTGATACTTTCAGGTAAATCACATAGATGACAAATTACAGCCCCTATTTCTGGGTGTGTAAGACCAAAGAAATACCGTTCAAATTCTCTTTTGTTAATTCGTTAGTTGCTTCTATTGATATTGTAATAGTCATCTGATTTATAGCCAGAACATC
>CBDTVA010000122.1:0-7570 GCA_965363935.1 uncultured Gammaproteobacteria bacterium
AAAAAAGGATGAAAAGAGTCTACTATTTTGTGATCCTTTTACTGGCAAACACTGCCTTTGCCGGTAATGGTTTTTGGCAGGAAGCAGACACAAGCTCATCCGTTTCTGGTGCATCTGAAACACGGCAGGCAAATAGCAGCAAAAGCAGGATTAACGTTTCAGGTTCCACAACCGTGTCCAGTGTTTTAAACCTGATAGCGGATCAATTTGAACAGCGCCACAAAGGGATAAGAATCAATATTGCCGGTGGAGGTTCATCCAGTGCTCTTAAGGCAATGTTGTCTGATCCTACGGCCATAGGGCAGATGTCAAGAGCAATGAAAAAGAAAGAGCGTGATAGCTTTGTGCAACGCTATGGTTACCAACCGATGGAGTTCAAGGTCGCAATTGATGCACTGGCCGTCTATGTTAATAAACAAAATCCGCTGAAGCAATTAACGATCAGCCAGCTGGCGGCAATTTTTTCAGAGAACGAGCACGCGATCAAGCAGTGGGGTGAATTGAAACTGCCGGAGCTTAGCACCGCTGAGTGGAAAAATAAGGTAATCCGCCTGTTCAGTTTACCGCCAACTGCAGGAGCCTATTCACTATTCAAAAAAAGAGTATTGAATAAGGCCGAGTATAAGATAAGCATGATCAGCTACCCCATTTCCAGTACCATAGTGCAGGCGACGGGTGTTAATCCGGGAGCTATTTCCTTTGCCAGCAGTTTTTATGCGACCAAACGTACCCATTTTATTGCTTTGCAGGGCAAAGATGGTCGATTTTACCCACCCCAAAAGCAATGGATCACTTCTTTTAAATACCCTCTCGCCCGCTATCTTTATCTCTATATTAATCGTAAACCGGGTACGCCACTGAGCCGAAAAAACCAACAGTTTCTGCAATTTCTAATGGCCGATGGTACTCAGACATTAATCCAGCGTGCCGGTTTCTATAGCGTTTCAGATGCTGTGCGTAGAGAGCAGTCAGCATTGATTTTTAGATAACACAGGATAGAGTATGAAATTAAAACGACTCCATCTAACACTTAGTTATTATCGATAAAGGCGTTTCACAACAGGCGATATGAGGTTTCAAAAAGTTCCTCCAGTTTGTGATTCTTCGCTCTTAATATCTATTATCAGAGTGATGAGTTTTGAGATCATTGATTTTTTACATCGTTTTGATTAAGTCTAAATAACTCAAAGGATAAAAATTCCAGTTCATACATTGTAAAATGCCCTTGAATTCCTTATCCTAAAAGCAATTTTATAACTGCTTTTTCTTCAACGTTACTTTAAGGATGGAAACAATGACTCAAGTATTGGATGTAGTAAAACCTGGCGTGGTGACTGGTGATGACGTACAGAAACTTCTGCAGGTTGCCAAGGATGAACACTTCGCCCTGCCAGCGGTAAATGTCGTCGGCTCTGACTCGATTAATGCCGTTCTGGAAGCAGCAGCTCTTGCCAAATCACCGATAATGGTACAATTCTCCAGCGGTGGCGCGGGTTTCTATGCGGGCAAAGGCTGTCCTGCGGACAATCCGATGGTGTTAGGCGCGGTTTCCGGTGCCCATCATGTGCATGCCATGGCAGAAGCTTATGGTATACCGGTGATTCTCCATACTGACCATGCAGCGCGTAAATTACTGCCCTGGGTGGATGGCATGATGGATGCCGGAGAAGCCTATTACGCCAAGCATGGTAAACCTTTATTCAGCTCCCATATGCTCGATCTCTCCTCCGAACCTCTGGAAGATAATATTGCCGCCTGTGAGCAGTATCTCAAGCGTTTCAGTAAGCTGGGTATGACCCTGGAGCTGGAGTTGGGTGTTACCGGTGGAGAAGAAGACGGAGTGGATAATACCGAGATCGATAATGCCTCGCTCTATACCCAGCCCGAAGATGTGGCTCTGGCCTATGAGCGTTTGATTAAGATTAGCGATAAGTTCACTATAGCTGCCTCATTCGGCAATGTGCACGGCGTGTATAAACCCGGCAATGTGCACCTGACGCCAAAGATCCTGGATAATTCTCAAAAATATGTTCAGGAAAAATTCGCCACTGGTGACCGTCCCCTGAATCTGGTCTTCCACGGTGGTTCTGGTTCAGCCCGAGAAGAGATTCGCGAAGCGATCTCCTATGGTGTGATCAAGATGAATATCGACACTGACACCCAGTGGGCAGCCTGGGATGGGGTACGGGATTATGAAGCTAAGCAGCATGACTACCTGCAGGCTCAGATTGGTAACCCGGAAGGGAACGAAAAACCCAATAAAAAGATCTATGACCCCCGCATGTGGCTGCGTGCTGGTGAGGAGGCAATGGTTAAGCGCCTGCTGATTGCTTTCGAAGATCTGAACTGTATGAATCGTAACTGATATTACAGGTCACAATGAAGAACTGCATCAGCAAGTCCTCTGGTGCAGTTTTTTGTATTGTGTTTAATAAGCCCTTTTTTTGTCTGTTCTGACAATACATTCGATCCAATTGGTTAATTTCAGATAATTATTTAATAAATCAGATATACGATTATCAGTTTGTGTATCAGGGATCGATAATTTCATGCAAAAAATATTATAAGCAGCAATTTGCTGAAAAGTGTCAATAAGAATAAAATTTCTAATAAATTACACTAAACCCAAGTTTAAGATGGACAGAATTTGTGATTTTTTGTAAAATTCTACGGTTAAATTTTGAAACGGGGTGCAACTCGCACCCCGTTTGCGCATCTAGACTTTATGGGAGACTTCATTGACCCGCTCTGAAAACGATTCTGATAACAACATAGTTGCAAACGTGATGGAGAAGGCACCTGCGATTTTAGCCCTGGAAGACGGCAGCGTATTTTATGGCAAAGCAATTGGCGCCATCGGGGAGACCGTCGGCGAAGTGGTTTTTAACACCTCCATGACCGGGTATCAGGAGATACTGACGGATCCCTCCTATAAAGAACAAATTGTCACTCTGACCTATCCGCATATTGGTAATGTCGGCACCAATTCCGGCGACGAGGAGTCTGACAGCATTATGGCCAGAGGCCTGGTGATCCGTGACCTGCCTCTATTGATGTCCAGTTGGCGAGCTGAACTACCTCTCTCTGATTATCTGAAAAAACACAATATAGTCGCAATTGCTGATATTGACACGCGAAAACTGACTCGTTTATTACGGGACAAAGGGGCACAAAACGGTGCTATTGTGGCCGTACGGGACAGAAAGGATACAATAGATGAAGCAGCAGCTATTGCTGCAGCTCAGGCTTTCCCCGGTTTGAAAGGAATGGATCTGGCAAAAGTCGTCACAACAGATTGCAGCTATGAATGGACAGAGGGCTCCTGGTCACTGGCAAGTAACTCAACGGAATCGGTTAATGATCTGCCTTATCATGTAGTAGCCTATGATTACGGGGTCAAGAAGAATATTCTCAGAATGCTGGTCGACCGGGGCTGTAAAGTCACTGTCGTACCGGCGCAGACCAAAGCGGTTGATGTGCTGGCAATGAATCCTGACGGGGTGTTTTTATCAAATGGGCCCGGCGATCCGGAACCTTGCGTTTACGCTATTGAAGCCATCGGCGACATATTGGAAAGCTCAAAACCGGTGTTTGGGATCTGTCTGGGGCATCAACTATTGTCACTGGCCAGTGGTGCAAAAACAGTAAAAATGAAATTCGGTCATCATGGCGGCAATCATCCGGTCAGCAACCTGGAGACCAGAGAAGTGATGATCACCAGTCAGAATCATGGTTTTGCTGTTGATGAAACCAGCCTGCCGGATAACTTGAGAGCTACCCACAAATCTCTGTTTGATGGTTCCCTGCAAGGTGTACATCGTACGGATAGGCCAGCCTTCAGCTTTCAGGGGCACCCGGAAGCAAGCCCTGGGCCACATGATGTTGCGCCTTTGTTTGATCATTTTATAGAATTAATTGAACAACTAAAAAACAAGAATTAATTTTTAAACACACTGCATAGGTGTGTAAAAAATAGTGAGTAAAGAATGCCAAAACGCGATGATATAAAAAGTATTCTGATCATTGGAGCGGGTCCAATTGTTATTGGCCAGGCCTGTGAGTTTGATTATTCGGGTGCCCAGGCGTGTAAGGCGCTAAAAGAGGAAGGTTTTCGGGTGATTCTGGTTAACTCTAATCCGGCAACTATTATGACCGATCCGGAACTGGCAGATGCAACCTATATTGAACCCATCCACTGGAAAGTGGTTGCCAATATCATCGAAAAAGAACGCCCTGATGCCCTGTTGCCTACCATGGGCGGGCAAACGGCATTAAACTGTGCTCTGGAGCTGGACAGAGAAGGGGTTCTGCAGCAGTACCATGTGGAAATGATCGGTGCTGACAAGGATGCCATCAATAAAGCAGAAGATCGCGATCTGTTTCGTCAGGCGATGAGAAAAATTGGCCTGGATATGCCCAAATCCTTTATCGCGCATACTATGGATGAAGCCACTGAAGTACGCCAGGAACTGGCTGAGTTTCCGATTATTATTCGCCCCTCTTTTACCATGGGTGGCAGCGGCGGCGGTATTGCCTACAATAAAGAAGAATTTGTCGAGATCTGTGAACGCGGTCTGGATATGTCGCCGACCAATGAACTGCTGATTGAAGAATCTATCATTGGCTGGAAAGAATATGAAATGGAAGTGGTGCGGGATAAAAAAGACAATTGTATTATTATCTGTTCCATTGAAAACTTTGATGCCATGGGGGTTCACACCGGCGATTCCATTACCATTGCACCGGCTCAGACCCTGACTGATAAAGAATATCAAATCATGCGCAATGCCTCGTTGGCGGTATTGCGTGAAATTGGTGTTGATACGGGTGGTTCTAATGTGCAGTTTGCTGTTAACCCGGACAATGGTCGCCTGATAATTATTGAAATGAACCCTCGTGTCTCCCGTTCTTCGGCACTGGCGTCAAAAGCAACCGGTTTCCCCATTGCCAAGGTGGCCGCTAAACTGGCTGTCGGTTATACCCTGGATGAACTGGACAATGAAATCACCGGCGGTGCCACTCCGGCATCGTTTGAACCCACACTGGATTATGTGGTCACAAAAGTGCCCCGTTTTACTTTCGAAAAATTCCCCCAGGCAGATAAAACCCTGACCACTCAAATGAAGTCAGTGGGTGAGGCCATGTCCATAGGACGAACCTTCCAGGAATCCCTGCAAAAAGCCCTGCGTTCACTGGAAATTGATACCGATGGCTTTACGGAAATGGCTCATGATCTGGAAGGGGATAGCGAAGAAGATATAGTGGACTCACTACGTCATGAACTGCGTGTCCCTAATGCCCATCGAATCTGGTATATCGGTGATGCCTTCCGTAAGGGACTTTTACTGGACGAAATTCAGAGGTTGACCGGAATTGATCCCTGGTTCCTAATCCAGATAGAAGAAATTATTGTACTGGAAGAAAGCATTCGTGCCAGGAATATTCTTGATCTGGACGCCGGCTTTCTGCGTGAACTTAAGCGCAAGGGCTTTTCTGACAGCCGTCTGGCAAATCTTTTGAAAACGGATGAAGCAACGGTTAGAAAATATCGTCATCAGCTGAATATCCGCCCGGTTTATAAGCGGGTCGATTCCTGTGCAGCAGAATTTGCCTCAAGCACAGCCTATATGTATTCCACTTATGAAGATGAATGTGAGGCACAGCCATCGGATAAAGAAAAAATCATGGTATTAGGCGGTGGCCCGAACCGGATTGGTCAGGGTATCGAATTTGACTATTGTTGTGTTCATGCTGCTCATGCCTGCCATGATGACGGTTATGAAACGATTATGGTGAATTGTAATCCGGAAACTGTATCAACGGACTATGACACCTCCGATCGCCTCTATTTCGAGCCGCTGACGCTGGAAGATGTGCTGGAACTCATTGATCTGGAAAAACCCAAAGGCGTCATCGTTCAATACGGTGGTCAGACACCCCTGAAACTGGCTCGTGCTCTGGAAGCGGCCGGTGCCAATATTATCGGCACGACTCCGGATTCCATTGATTTGGCAGAAGATCGTGAGCGTTTCCAGGCCATGATTGAGGAACTGGGTTTACTGCAGCCGCCCAATCGTACTGCCCGTGATACTGAATCTGCAGTGACACTGGCAGAAGAAGTGGGTTATCCATTAGTCGTTCGCCCTTCCTACGTGCTGGGCGGCAGGGCAATGGAAATTGTTTATAACGAAGACGAATTACGCACCTATATGCGTACTGCAGTCAAGGTGTCCAATGATTCACCCGTGTTACTGGATCGCTTTCTGGATGATGCGGTAGAAGTGGATGTCGATGCCATTTGTGATGGTGAAGATGTGCTCATCGGTGGTATTATGCAGCATATTGAACAGGCCGGAGTGCACTCCGGTGATTCTGCCTGTTCGATCCCACCGTATAATCTGTCTGAAAAATTACAGGACAGACTACGCGTTCAGACAGCCCAGATGGCCAGAAAACTGGGTGTGGTTGGCCTGATGAATACTCAGTTTGCCATTAAGGGGGACGATATCTATGTACTGGAAGTCAATCCTCGTGCTTCACGTACTGTTCCCTTTGTTTCCAAGGCAACCGGGGTTTCTCTGGCCAAGATTGCCGCTTTATGTATGACCGGCAAATCGTTAAAAGAACAAAACCACCTGCAGGAAGCAAAAGCAAAATTCTTTTCTGTTAAGGAATCGGTTTTTCCATTTATTAAATTCCCGGGTGTTGATCCCATACTGGGACCGGAAATGAAATCCACCGGTGAGGCTATGGGCCTGGGTAAAACCTTTGGTGAAGCCTTTGGCAAAGCCCAGTTATCGGCCGGAGTGGAGCTGCCTACTGGTGGTAATGCCTTTATCAGTGTGCGGGAAGCTGATAAGCCTAAAGTCGCTGAACTGGCAAGAAAAATTCAATCGCTGGGTTTTAAGTTGCGCGCCACTCAGGGAACCCATCAATTGCTGTCCGATAATGGCATTGAAGCGACTCTGGTAAACAAGGTTAAAGAAGGCCGTCCACATATCGTTGATATGATTAAAAATGAAGAAATTAACCTGATTGTCAATACCACAGAAGGCAAAAAAGCGATTGAGGACTCTTCCATGATCCGTCGTCTGGCATTACAGTATAAGGTGACCTATACGACCACCATTACTGCCGCTGATGCTTTGAGTGAAGCTATGATGATACAGGGGATTCATGAAGGGGATGTTGAAGTTTATCGCATTCAGGATATTCATAGTGAGCTATCAGCTTAACTTAAGTTAAGTATAAGTTAAGAAAAGGAAAGAAAATTACATGAACAAAGTACCCCTTACCAAAGCAGGTGCAGAAAAGCTGGAGGCTGAATTAAAAGAGCTGAAATCTGTACGTCGGCCTAGAGTTATCAAAGCCATTGCAGAAGCGCGTGAACATGGTGATTTAAAGGAAAATGCCGAATACCATGCGGCGCGTGAAGAGCAGGGCTTTATTGAAGGGCGCATCAAAAACATTGAAGGCAAGGTGTCTAATGCTCAGATCATTGATGTCACTACTATGAAAAACACTGGTAAAGTGATATTTGGCACTACTGTGGTGCTCTATGATGAAGAGG
>CBDTVA010000123.1:0-7543 GCA_965363935.1 uncultured Gammaproteobacteria bacterium
TAGAAGCAATTTGGGTTGTCTGTTGATGTTCAGAGGGCTTTTCAAGGCAAGGATGCCGCAGTTGAGCGAGCCAGGGATGGCCTGGAAGCGTCCCTCTGAACATCAACAGACAAACCGAAGTGCGGACCTATTACACTCATTCCGAATAGCGGCTTTGGTGGTTTTTCTGATATTCGGAAAAGTACGTTTTTCTGTGAAGAGCCAAAATTGTTCTTGATTTAGCCTGAAAAAACCATCAGGTATATGAATCACTAGAGGCAAAAACCACTGCGCCTGACTTGATCGTGAAGTTGACCTTACCCTTTAACTCCCAGCCATGAAAGGGGGTGTTTTTACCCTGACTGATAAAAGTATCCCTGTCAACTCGCCAGTAACATTGGGGGTCAAAGATACAGATATCGGCATCGCTGCCAGTGTTCAAAGTGCCCTCGGGAATGTTCAGGATGCGGGCAGGCTGCAGAGTCAGGCTGGCTATGACGTCACTTAAACTCATACCCTGTTCATCGTGCATTTTCAGAGCCAGCGGCAACAGGGTTTCAACTCCGCTGATCCCTGCTTCTGTTTCGGCAAAAGGTGCCAGCTTGGCGTCACTGTCAAGGGGCTGGTGATCAGAAACAATACTGCTGATAGTGCCTGATTTCAAGCCCTGATGCAAAGCACTTTGATCTCTCTGGGTTCGCAACGGCGGTATGACGTGGCAATTGCTGTCAAAAAAACCAATATCCATTTCGGTGAGGTGCAGATGATGAGCTGTGACATCTGCTGTAACGGGTAAGCCAGCCTCTTGAGCCTGTTGCACTAATTGCACAGCTCTGGCGCTGGACAATTGGCAAAAATGTGCCTTTGCACCCGTTAATTCAATCAGTTGCAGGTCTCTTGCAATGGCAATCGTCTCTGCACTGACCGGAATGCCGGCCAGACCAAGACGAGTACTGATAGTGCCTTCATTGGCACAACCATCGCTGAGCCAGGGATCAAAGGCATGGATAAATACCGTAATATCATGACTGGTAGCATATTCCAGTGCCCGCCGCATAACCAGCGTGTTTTTTACCGGAAAGAGGGCATTACTGGTGCCCACGCAACCGGCATCCTTTAACTCGCGCATTTCACTGAGTCTTTCACCCTGCAGTTGCTGGGTCAGGGCACTAAGGGTATAGACCTTGGCAATTCCTTCTGTCTGGGCTTTCAGACGGATCAGCTTAACGATGGCGGTATTGTCAATAATGGGGCTGGTATCCGGCGGGCAGCACAACGAGGTTATACCACCGGCAACAGCTGCCCGGGTTTCAGTGGCAATAGTGCCCTTGTTTTCATAACCGGGTTCACGCAGACGAACCCGTAGATCTACCAGTCCGGGGCAGACGATTTTCTGCTGGGCATCTATACTTCGTTGCGGAGTAAAATTTTCCGGCGCATCACCAAGCGCAAGGATTTTTCCATTCTGGATATGAATATCCGCTATCTGATCAATTTTATTTGCCGGGTCAATGACCCGGCCATTGAGAATACTGAGGGACGGACTTGCTGTCTGGCTTTTAGCCTGAGGATACGGAGTTTGCACAGAGCTGTCAGACATTATATTTTTTCTCCACCGATTCTGGCTGCGTTGGCACTTCCTGGCCCCAATGCCTGAGACATAACGGCCATGCGCACGGCAATACCATTTGTTACCTGCTCCAGAATAACGGACTGGGGGCCATCGGCAATGCTGGAGGCAATTTCCACGCCACGATTAATGGGGCCGGGGTGCATCACGATGGCATCCGGTTTAGCCTTGTGCAGCTTTTCTTCTGTCAGACCATATTGTTGATAATATTCATCAGCACTGGGCAGCAAAGCACCCTGCATGCGTTCTTTTTGCAGGCGTAACATAATGATGACATCAGCATCCACCAGTGCAGTTTGCATTTCATGATAAACGTGAACGCCCAGGGTTTCAATCCCGCTGGGGATCAAAGTTTTGGGGCCAACGACACGGACTTCACTAACCCCCAGTGTCGTGAGCGCATGTATTTGTGAACGGGCAACCCTGGAGTGTAAGATATCACCCACGATGACCACTTTCAAATTGGCAAATTCTTTTTTATGCCGGCGGATGGTGAACATGTCCAGCATCGCCTGTGAAGGATGAGCATGGCATCCATCACCGGCATTAATAACACTGATATGGGGCGAAACATGCCGGGCAATAAAATGAGCAGCACCGCTTTGATTGTGCCGAACAATAAACATGTCACAATACATGGCCTCCAGGTTGTGCAGCATATCCAGCAGGCTTTCTCCTTTGCTGGTGGCAGAGGTGCTGATATTGATGTTCAGCACATCGGCAGAGAGACGTTTGGCCGCCAGTTCAAAGGTTGTTCGGGTTCGGGTGCTGGCTTCAAAAAACAAATTGACTATGGTTTTGCCTCGTAGAATAGGTACTTTTTTCACCGCCTGCTCTTGAACATTGGCAAAAGGTTCGGCCGCGTCTAGAATGTTGACCAGATGCTGTCGCTTAAATCCTTCAATGGAAAGAAAGTGTTTTAAACGTCCCTGTTCATCAAGTTGAATATTCTTTGCAATCATAAATCTGCCTTACTTCTACTGTTACCATTCTGAATCAGAACCAGTTTCAGAGGATCCGGGCCGCTAAGTTTGATTTGCTGGTTGGGGGCCAGGGTTATTTTTGTGCCGGTGATATCTGCACAAATTGGCAGTTCATGTTCACCCCGGTCAAATAAAACTGCCAGGGTTACAGATGCAGGTCTGCCGTAGTCAAAAATTTCATTTAATGCAGCGCGGATAGTGCGGCCGGTAAACAGGACATCATCTATCAGGATAATGTGTTTGTTATCCAGCCCCGGGGGCAGTTGGGATGGCTTGACTTCGGGATGTAAGCCAATTTTAGTAAAGTCATCCCGATAAAAGGAGATATTCAGGCTGCCTAATGGGGAAGGTAAGCCTAATTTTTTGTGAATTTTTTCCGCAATCCACAAGCCACCTGTATGGATGCCTATCATGATAACGTCATCTTTATTCAGGCTTTGTAATTTCTGTTCAATTGCCTGGTACAGTGAGTCCAGTAATACATCCAGATCCTGCTCTAATTTTGCATTAGTTGTCATGAGTTGCCTATGTCTTTTTGAAACCGACTTCTTGAATCCAGAATTCTGTCCGGGATATGCTGCTGGTTGATTTATAATCCGCACTAAGGTGATGGGGTGCGGTACACTGGGGACGCTTCAAGCCCATCCATGGGTCGCTTTAAGAAAAACATCCCTGTTTTTCTAAACCCCAGTGTACCACACCCCATCACCTTATCGCTTGCAGCGTCATTCATTCTTGGACTGGCTACTGGCCATTTTCATTTAACCAGCTTTGTAAAATAAGCTGAGCGGCAAGCTGGTCAATATCATGGCCCAGCCGCTGGTGTTTTTTTACTTTTTTTCCTGCTTTACTATGACGCCTGGGTGAAGTATGTCCGTCATAACCTAAAAGCTGGCTGGCTTCCCGTGAGCTTAACCGCTCATCCATAAAGTGTATGGGCAGATTGTAGCGCTCATTGAGCAGATTGCCAAAAGTTTTTGCCGTTTCTGTGGTTTCCTGCTCTTCCCCTTCCATTGTGAGAGGCAGTCCAACAATCAGTGCAACAGGCCGCCATTGTTCCAGTAACTGGTCAATAGTACGCCAGTCTACTTTTTTGTTATGGGATATTATGGTTGTTAATGAGCTTGCTGTGCCCGTCAGACGCTGACCCACTGCAACCCCGATTTTATTCTGGCTATAATCAAAGCCAAGAAAGGTACTTGTTACAGGGTAATTATTATCGGTGTTGTCAGGCATGACCAATATCCCCTGAAATCAGATGAATATCTACGCCAAGTTTTAAGGCCGCCTTTTCCCAGCGTTGCTCAAAAGGTGTCTGGAAAATAATATTATTATCTGCAGGTACATTGAGCCATGAATTTTCCTTCATTTCATTTTCAATCTGTCCGCTGCTCCAGCCGGCGTACCCCAGAGTGACCAGATAATCCGAGGGTCCCCTACCATTGGCAATGGCCTGTAAAATATCCATGGAAGTGGTGAGAGAAATATGCTCATTGATCTTTAAGGTTTGAGCCCATGTGTCTGAGTCAATATCATTGGCATGAAGAATAAAGCCATGACCGGTTTCTACCGGTCCACCCAGATAAACCGGAGTTGTTGAAAAAGCAGATTGCAGGCTGTCATCCGCGAATGGAATATTCAATTGTGATAATAATTCGGAAAAACGGATATCAGTGGGACGATTAATGGTCAGTCCCATGGCACCCTGCTGCGTATGCTGACAAATAAAACTGACAGTTTTTTCAAACATGGGATCAGCCAGGCCAGGCATGGCTATAATAAGATGATTGGTTAGGTTCATTGATGTACTATTTATGAGCTATTCACTTATGAGAGAAAGCCTTGCCTGAGTTGTGGGTAAACTGCCAGGTACGCGTGATCACCAGGCGATTATTTCCCTGCAGAACATCTTTTGGCACCGCTGCATAGGGAGCTGCCAGTTCAACAATGCGTTTTGCTGCATCATCCAGAATTTTATGGCCGGATGATTTGCTGATACGGACATCGATAATATGACCATCAGGACTTAATGCAGCAGTGAGAATTAACTGGCCTTCCAATTTATTTCGTCTTGCTTTATCAGGATAGTTGAGATTTCCAATTCGTTCAATTTTTTTGGTCCAGGCCTTCAGGTACATTGCATCGGGTGTACGACGTGTTGAAGCGGTAATATAGGTTGCCTTGGGACGTTTTGCGTACATTTTGTTTTGTTGATCCAGCTCCGCTTCCATATCAACAATTTGCTGCTGTAGATCGGCTACATAGTCAGCAACCAGATCGGGTGACTTTTTCGGCACAGGTGTTTTTTTCCTGATCAATTTCCGAGCTTTTCGTTTACTTGGTTTAGGTGTTGATAAAATGGATTTTTTTTCAATTTCCCTGGGTACCGGAGCAGGTGCTACTTCGGGCTTATTTTCCAGGGCATTACCTTCGCTGGGTGTGTCGCCAGGATTTTTGCTGGTCGGTTTGCTTTTTTCTTTGACATTACCGCCGCCGACCTGATCAGCCTGAGCAAGAAAATCCGGATTTTCGGGTGGCTTTTCTGCTTCGGTTTTCACCAGTACAATGTCCAGGGTCTGGTTTGCGGTGTTTTTTTTAAGCGGAGAAACGGTAAAGCTGATGCCAAATATAATGGCGCTATGGAATAGAGCGGTAATGAAAAAAGCCGTGATCAGACTTTCATTGCTGGAGCTATGCAAACCTGAGTGCGATGTAGTGCTGTTGTGAGACAGAGCATTATTACCTTTGTTGTAAGCCATAGCGCATCATTATCTGTCAGATAGCTTGAACGGTTGATGAGTTGTCAAGTGTAGTTGTTTAAGTACGAATTGTGTGATTATACCGCTAACAATGCCAAGTAGCACGGCAAAAGTAATGAAAACAGGCAAGAGTTTGAATAAGCCCGGGTGGGGAATGAAAAAATACCAGGCCACCATAAACTGCCCGCTCATATGACTGACAGAGGCGATAATGGCGTAGCCAATTGCTCCAGGCTGATGATGCAGTCGCCGGCGAAAAGGCAGTTGTATCAGAGCAAGACTGAGCAGACTTAACAGGGCACCCGACAGGCTCAGCAAAAAAGTGGGTGATAAAAAGGTGCCCAGTAATAAACTGCTGATAACAACTCGTAACAAGCTGACTTGTAAGGCAAGTTTCCAGCCGTACAGCATAAAGGCAATCAATGTGATCACATTGGCCAGTCCCGGCTTAATACCGGGCAGAGGGCTGGGAAAGGCTGATTCAATGATATGAATGGTAATAGCCAGAGCTGCCAGCAGGGCAATCAGATGATCCCGGTGAGTTGTAGTGAAATGGAGTTGTTTCATTAGTGTGATTAAAGTGCTATGGCATCATATTCTTTCGTTTTTCCCCGCAGACTGATGCTGATCCGATTGGGAAGACAGGCGCTACTGTCGCCTGCAGTGGTGAGCCAGCCATGAAAAACACAAAACTTGTTGCGGCAGGGAGAGCGAATGAAACGTGCCTTGCCCTGTTTTATTTCAATCAGACTGTGTCCGATGGCACCTTCAATATCAAGAATTCTATCCTTGTTAAGAGCATACTCTCTCGGTGTATTATCGGCAACCTGAACCTGCAGAGTTTCTGCTACTCCTGAGCGATTATCCCCAAACCAGAAAATATAATAAAGTGAAGCGCTTAGAAGACAGGCAAATAACAGGATAATGATATCAGCAGGTTTAAGCAGTGGACTGTTTCTGGTATTTTTTTTATTTGCAGCTTCGCTTGCAGTCATTGTAGAACAATTGGCTGGGTATCAGTTAATAATTCTATGCGTTCGGCCATTGCCGGGGAGAGGTAAATAGTGTTATCAGTTGAAATCAGCATAACGTATTTTATATTCATTTTCCGGGCAATTTCAGGCCATTGTTTGGGGCCGGCGATAAACAGAGCTGTTGATGCGGCATCGGCCAATGCCGCATCTTTAGTCAACACCGTGACGGAACGAGTCCCGATGGCCGGGTAGCCTGTGCGAGGATCAATAATGTGATGGTAGTGCTTGCCCTGAAATTCAAAAAAGCGTTCATAATCACCAGAGGTGAACAGCGATTCGTCATTCTTTAAGTCAATGGCTGCGAGTACCGACGGCTCACCTGGTTTCTGTGCATAAGCCGGATTTTTTATGCCAATACGCCAGGGCTTACCCTTTTTTTCACCAATCACCTTAAGATCCCCACCGGCATTAATCAAAGCATTATTAATGTTTCTTTGCTTAAGAATGTGTGTCATTTGCTCGATGGCGACACCTTTGGCAAAGGCACCAAAATCAAGAGTGACGGCTGAATTCCTGCTTTTTATCTGAGTGCTATCGGTGCCAGTATTAGTGACAATGATGTCCTGCATTTGTGGTTTTTGTTGTAATACGGCCTGAATTTTTTCTTCAGCTGGTATGCTGAACTGGTAGTGTTCGTCTTCGAGTTGATCAAATTGCCATAGTTTGATGAGTTGCCCAATAGCAGGATTAAACAGGCCGTTGCTTTGTGCAGACAATATTTTGCTCTGTTGTATCAGGGAAACGACAGAAGGAGAACTGGAAAAGGATTTTAAACTGGAAAAATTTCGGTTTGCCTGTCCCAGAGCTCCATTTTTCCATGGATGCCAGTCAGTATGCAGTTGATCAAATTCAGCGCTGATAATATCAATGGCCTGTCGGGCCTGCTTCGGATTATCAGTAACAAGACTGATATCAATCAGAGTGCCAAATGTAAACAACTGTTGCTGATATAGCTCCTGAGGGTGTTTATCAGAATGACAGCCGGTTAGAAAAAAAGAGCTCAGCAAAAAGCTGAACACAGAGATATTTGGGCGCAGATAAAACTTTAAAAATCTATAAAAACTCTTTTTTTTTATAGTTGCTGCCTCAATCCATATCATTTACGATTTAAGACCTTATCTTCAATCACATCCATTAACAGCGCACTAATATTCAAAT
>CBDTVA010000124.1:0-7531 GCA_965363935.1 uncultured Gammaproteobacteria bacterium
TTATCAGCTATACTGGAACTTAATATAAAAAAACGGTTCTTCTTAGTTTTCCAGGGTGTTCTTTAATCCATAGACAATCATAAATTGTCACTCAACCGAGCGAAAAAGAGCCAAAAAATGAGTCTACTTCGTTATTAAAAGCCTGGTACAGCCATCTATGTCTTCAGTTGAAAGCCAACTACAACAGGTTACAGAACTCATATCTCTACCCGATATCTATTTCAAGATCAATCGCTTAATGGATGACCCTGATTCGGACATTGATGATTTTGCCAACGTTATCCGGCTTGATTCTAACCTTACGGCCAAACTGCTCAATGTCGTAAACTCAGCCTATTTTGGCTTTTCAGGTGAAATCACCAGTATTTCCACTGCCATTAGCCTGCTCGGAATTCACCAGCTGCAAATCATGGTGCTGAGTATTTCCGCAGTGACCGCGGTATCATCACTCAATTTTCCAAAAGATATTGTAGAATTCAAAACATTCTGGCGCAGCAGTCTATTGTCCGGCACACTGTCACGCCTACTGGCAAAGCAGTTGCAAATTCGCTCTGTCGAACAATTTTTCATTGTCGGTCTGTTACACGAAATTGGTCACCTGTTTTTGTACTCTCAATTCCCTGATCAGGCCAGACAGGCAATACAACTATCTAAAGATAAAGCATTGACTATTGACCAGGCTGAGCAGCAATTACTCGGCTGCCATTATGGTGAGCTGGGAGCCAAACTGATGGAGTACTGGCACCTTCCGGAAAGTTTTCAACTATTAATCCGTAGTCAACCCACGCCAAAACAGAGCAGCGAAAAACAGCTTGAAATTGCAATACTGCATATTGCACACGCCTATGCTCACAAACAATTTATCGAGACCGATAAAACCTTAGAACAACTGATAGATCCTTATACCTGGGAAGTGACACAATTAACACCCGATCTTGTTGCAAACACTCTGGATGAAGCCCTCACCGCGAGTGCAGAAATGGAAATGGCCATACTGAAGTAAATGACAGCTATTAATAAAAAGTCTATGAAAGCAGCCAGAGAATTCATTACTGATATGGCAGAACAAATATCTATGCCTGATGTGTACAGGGAAATCCGGCATTTGATTGAGCAGCAGAAACTAAACATCACAGATTATATCGACGTTATAGAAAAAGACTCGGTACTATCAACCCGTTTGATTCGAATTGCCAACAGTCACTATTTTGGCTATCCGGGCCGGGTCGAAGATCTATATCAGGCCCTCAGTATGATTGGCATAATGCAATTACATGATCTGATGTTAACGAGTTTGTCATTGCGCACCCTGGCGTCCATACCACAACAAATTTTTAACCTTGAAGCATTCTGGAAATACAGCGTTCAATGCGGCATCGCTGCCAGAACCATCGCACAGTACAGTCAAATTATTCCCATCAATCCCTATTTTACCCTCGGATTGCTGCATGAAATTGGCCATGCAGCCATGTTTATCAAGCATCCAGAGCGGTCACTACAGGCCGTCGATAAAAGTAAGCAGCAGGGTTGCTGTGTTACCCGTATTGAGCAGGAACATCTGGGATTTGACTATACCCAGACGGGCAGCGCAATGATGCAGCTTTGGCATTTACCTGAACTATACCAGCAGATAACGGCGTTTCATTTGCAGCCCGAACAGGCGGACGAAAGCCATCGACAGGCGGTACAAATTATCCATCTTGCTCATATGTTCTGCCAGAATCCGGTTCCAGGCATGCATCAGTCTCTGTTCAAAGACATAACAGAAACCGACAAACAGCTGAAAAAACTTCCGGCAGATATTGAGGAGATTATCATTAAAGAAATCACAGCCAATACCGATATTGTATTACATATACTTTGGCCTAATTGCATGCAACTAACATCTTTAACAGACACACCTTCAGGAAAGGTATCTCTACACAATAGTGATCACAGTCATGAATAAAAAGTTTTCACAACAATGGCTGGAAATCGTCTGCTCCCTGCTGCCGGATGTAAAGTCTGCCATTTTCATGATGCCGGAACAAAAAAGCAATCAGTTACGCCCGCTGGCAAAATGGCCATTAAGCCTGAAAAAAATCAGCGACTTTGCTCCGGTGGTCAAGTACGCATTAAAAAAACGCCAGCAAATCTGTTTTCCAAAGGCTGTTAGCAGCGGACAGCAGACTTTTGATCTGTTCGCACTGCCTATTTTTATCCGCTCGAAGCTGCTGGGCATTCTGATTGTGAAAATGCAACACCAGCCGGAATCCCGTCATAAAGCCATATTTTCTGTATTGAAACAAAGCGTAAAATGGCTGCGACTGGCCAGCCCCAGCCAGACCCGGGGCGATGACTTTTACAGTCGTGTGGTTGCCCTGCTGGCATGCTGTTTTGAACAGACCAGTTATCAGCAGGGCTTGATCAGTATGGTCACAGAGCTGACCCGCACGTTTCAGTGTGAACGAGTCGCTTTCGCTGAACATCAGGGTCATTACAGCCGCGTTGTTGCGCTTTCCAACAGTGCCAGTTTTGATGATCGGTCCAATCTGATACAAAAGATTGCCGCCGCCATGGATGAAGCCATCGAACAGGATAATGCGCTTCTGTTTCCTGACCCCGGCACGAAATTGATCCAGCGGGCACACCTGGAACTGGCCCGAAAATTCGGCATCGGTTCGATATGCACCCTGCCACTCATACACAACAATAAAATTTTTGGTGCGATAAGCCTGTTACGTAACGAAGAAAGCCCCTTTGATAATGACACCCTGAACCTGTGTCAGCAAACCTTTTCGCTGATAACACCCTACCTGGCCTTGCAACGTGAACAGGAAAAAAACCTGCTGTTCAAAATCGGCAGCAGTATTAAACAGCAGCTGCAAAAGATTTTTGGCGTCCGGCATTTACTATTAAAACTTGCCTCCCTCACAGCAGCCATATTACTCATTATGAGCAGTTTGATCGAAGGCGACTTTCGTGTCTCCGCTGATGCGGTGCTGGAAGGAAAAATTCAGCGTGTGGTAGCAGCGCCCTTCTCCGGTTATCTGCTGTCCGCTTCGATACGCGCCGGTGATACAGTGCGCCAGGGTGATGTCATGGCCAGCCTGAACGACTCTGATATGCAATTACAACTGACTAAACTGAAAGGTGAATTAGAAAAATCACGCCGTGAATATCGCGAGGCACAATCCACCCGGGATCTGGTTAAAGTTCGCGTCGTAAACGCTCAGATAAACCAGACCCGGGCTGAAATAGAGCTGACCCAGCAGCAACTGGACAGAATTCATCTTTCTGCACCCTTCGACGGTGTCGTTATTGAGGGGGATTTAACCCAGTCGCTGGGTTCCCCGGTAGAACGCGGAGAAACCTTATTTAAAATTGCCCCGCTGGAAGGCTACCGCATTATCCTGAAAGTGGATGAAAGCCAGATTTCCTATGTCAAACAGAATCAGACCGGTACCCTGATGTTACCGAGTTTGTCAGAACATCATTTCCCGTTAAAGATAGAAAAGATTACTGTAGCAGCCAAAGCAGAAGACGGTGCCAATATTTTTCGCGTTGAAGCGTCCTTAAACAATGCCACTGAAAACAATGCCACCGACCTGTTGCGACCCGGTATGCAGGGAGTAGGAAAAATCAATGTCGGCCGTGCCCGTCTGATCTGGATCTGGACCCATGAAATAACCGACTGGTTGCGACTGTGGATCTGGTCATGGTGGCCGTAATTCTGGATAAGGTGATATATAAATGAATGATGGTCTTATCAGCGCCCATTGGTACCGGGTCGCCAAACTCAAACCCCGGCTGCACGATCATGTCGACATTCACCGGCATGATTACCGGGGCCTAATCTGGTATATGCTGGAAGATACCACCACGGGACGCAATCACCGTTTTAATCCGACAGCCTATCAGTTTATAGGTCTGCTGGATGGCCAGCGCACGGTACAGGACATTTACCAGCAAATCTGCGAACAACTGGAAGATTACGCGCCCGGTCAGGAAAGTATCATCCAGCTACTGGGACAGTTGCACAGTGCCGATCTGATACACAGCGATGTGTTAATCAATACCGAAGAACTGTTTGATCGCCAGGCACAGCAACAACAGGCAAAACTGAAACAGCGCTTTATGAATCCGGTCGCCCAGAAGCTACCGCTCTGGGATCCGGAAGATTTTCTGAACAAACACTTTAATAAAGTCGGCTGGATTTTCAGCTATCGGGTTGCCGTTATCTGGTTCATCCTGATGGCCTACACTGTCCTGCAAGCCAGCCAGAACTGGCCCCAGATCAGTCAGCACTTTACTATCAATGCCCTGTCGCCCTACAACCTGCTGTTAATGTTTTTATTATACCCGCCGATTAAAATTTTACACGAACTGGGCCATGCCTTCAGCGCCAAGCTGGAAGGTGGCGAAGTGCACGAAATGGGCATCAATTTCCTGTTGTTTATGCCCATACCCTATGTCAATGTCTCGACTGCGACGCATTTTCGCAGCAAATACAAACGCATGCTGGTCAGTGCTGCCGGGATCCTGGTGGAATCATTTCTTGCGGCACTGGGTTTGTTACTGTTCCTGGCGGCTGAACCGGGGCTGATACAGAATATCGGCTTCAATATTTTTATCATTGGCGGCATTTCCTCACTGTTCTTTAACGGCAATCCATTATTGAAATATGATGGCTACTATATTCTGGCTGACGCCCTCAGTATTCCCAATCTTTATCAACGCTCGGGTCAGTACTGGCGCTATTTTTTTCAGCGTTATCTGTTCGCTTTACAGCAGGTCAGTTCGCCCGCCTCGGCACCGGGCGAAACCTTCTGGTTTATCAGCTACAGTATTTTGTCACTATTCTATCGTCTGGCAGTGTTATGGTTTATCTTTGTCATGGTGACAGAGAAATTCTTCCTGCTCGGTGTTATTCTGACCTCCTGGCTGGTCGGCCTGCAGATAGTTTTACCACTTTATAAAATGCTTACTTTCATCTTCAGCAGCCCCAGCCTGAGCAATAATCGCAGCCGCGCGGTGTTCTCAAGCATGGCGGTCATTGCTTTGGTGATTGTTGTATCAGGTTTTATGCCGATACCGTCCTATACCCTGACGGAAGGTGTCGTCTGGCAACCGGACGAAGCGCTTTTGAAAGCTGAGCAGGATGGCTTTGCGGGGCCACTGAAAGTAAAAAATAAGCAGGCAGTCAAAGCCGGTACACCCGTACTTCAACTGCACGATCCCTTTTTGCAGACTGAAGCGAGAATTGCTCAGGCCCACCTCAATGAATTACGGAGCCAGTACCGAGCCAAACGAGTCAGCAATCTGGTTGAGGCCGGCATTATCAAAGAAGAGATTCAGGTGGCTAAATCAGAACTGGCGCATGTCCTTGAGAAAAATAAATCCATGTCGGTAACAGCGTTCAAGAGCGGAACTTTATTTCTTCCACAAGCCGATGATCTGCCCGGTCGCTTTATACGGCAGGGTGAATTGCTGGGTTACATAATGGATCAACCACCTTCCACCATACGTATGGCGGTCAGTCAGGACCACATCGGCCAGCTGCGCCAGCACATCGAAGACATCAAAATACGCTTTGCCAGTGATAGTCAAAGGGAATATTCCGGGAGAATTATCCGCCAGGCACCAGAAGGCACCAATCAATTACCCAGTGCCGCTTTAAGCACACAGGGTGGTGGTCAGTTCATAGTTCAGCCGAACAGCACAGATCAACTACTGACCCGGAAAAAGGTCTTTCTGGTGGATCTGCAGTTTGACCCCCAGGAGCAAAACATTCCACTGGGTATCCGCGCCTATGTGCGTATTCATCATGGCGGAGAACCGCTGGCCAGACAACTATTTCGTCGTGTACGGCAGATATTTCTGAGGCAATTCAATGTCTGAACTTAATCTTCGTCCCGGCATACGCCTGGGCAGTTACCCGCAAAAACGAAAAAACGAGCTAACAGAACTGGAGCAGAATGTTGCCCACTTCTTCGACAAGTTAAAAAGCGGATTTACACGCAAAACCTATAGTCAGAAATACATCGCACGTCAGGTAAATCAGCATCAACAGACGGTACAGAAAAGTTCTGAACAGCAATTGACCCGAACTATCCAGCAATTGCGAAATGATCTGCATCGCCAGGGACTGAAAAAGCCCCTGATCTTTAAAGCCTTCGCTGTCATTCGCGAAGCAGCAGCACGTATACTGGGTAAAAGTCATTATGATGTGCAGCTCTTTGGCGGCTGGCTGATGATCAATGGTATGCTGGCTGAGATGGAAACCGGGGAAGGTAAAACCCTGACCAGCACCCTGCCCGCCTGCACTGCTGCACTGGCGGGCATACCGGTGCATGTCATTACCGCAAATGACTATCTGGCAGCACGCGATTGTGACATTATGCTACCGCTGTACCAACGTCTGGGACTCACTGCCGCTTCAGTGCTTGACGGTATGGAAACTGAGCAGCGTCAGGACTGTTATTTAGCTGACATTGTCCATACCACCAATAAACAGATAGCCTTTGATTATTTAAGAGATCGTATCGAGATAGCCGATGATACCGGCCCTCTAAGCTTTCAATACCAGCAGATTCAACGCCAGCAACCGGGCAGCAAAGACTCTCTGCTCTTAAGAGGTCTGTGTTTTGCCCTGGTCGATGAAGCGGACAGTGTGCTCATCGATGAAGCAAAAACCCCCTTGATCATCACCAAAACTATCCCCAATGAAGAGGCTCCTGAAACCTATAGTGACGCCCTGTATCTGGCATCCACCCTGTTTATTGATATAGACTTTAGCATTGATCAGAAAACACGAACTATCGAACTGAGCAGCGAAGGTGAAGAAAAGCTGGCTGATTTAATCTCCAACCTGCCCAGACAGTGGCGCAACAAACGTAAACGGGAAATGCTGGTCACCCAGGCACTGTCAGCGAATTATTTTTTTAAAAAAGACAAACATTACGTGGTTGATGACGATAAGGTGCAAATCATTGACGAAGCCACCGGTCGTATCATGGCTGATCGGGCCTGGGAACAGGGCCTGCACCAGATGATTGAAGCCAAAGAGGGCTGTGTGATCAGCGAACTGCGCGAACCACAGGCGCGTATCAGCTACCAGCGCTTCTTCAGTCGCTACCTTAGCCTGGCCGGGACCTCCGGCACCATTAGTGAAGTAGCCGGAGAACTGCATCAGGTCTATGGCCTGGAGGTGGTCAAGGTTGCTACTTTTCGTCCCTGCAGTCGCACCCTGCAAGGGGAACGTATTTATCGCAATGAAAGCGTGAAAAAACAGGCTCTGATCGCGCGGGTGAATGAATTGTATCATCAGCAGCAACCCGTGTTAATCGGTACCTGTTCGGTACAGGAATCTGAACAGGTCAGCTCATGGCTGGAAAAAAATGCTATCCCTCACCGGGTACTGAATGCCAAACAGGATCAGCACGAAGCGGAAATTATTGCCCGTGCAGGCCAGCAGGGCGCTATTACTGTGGCGACTAATATGGCCGGCAGAGGCACCGATATCGCTTTAGGACCCGGGGTGAAAGAAAAA
>CBDTVA010000125.1:0-7472 GCA_965363935.1 uncultured Gammaproteobacteria bacterium
ACTATGTTCGATAACAATCTTTTCCATTCGCCCCGGAACGGTTGTTACTTTTGATATGGCTGAGACTATATCGTTTATCTTGTAATTCCTCTGATTTAAAACCGCAACGGCTGCCAACAGGTTTTCAATATTAAAATCACCGACCAGATGACTGTCTATCTGGTAGTTCACCTGACTCTTGTGCTCTGGAAAAGTGTTTTCTGATACACATAAAGTAAAAGAAATTCCTTCCCGGTTCAGACAAATATTCTGAGCATAATAATCTGCTGTAGTATCACTCCTTGAATAGCTGACTATGTCAATTTTTTTCCTGCTGCTTTGTGAATGGACAGATTCTATAATGTCACGGCTAAATTCATCATCCTTATTGACCACAATGTGTTTTAACGATGGAAACTGAAACAGTTTTAATTTTTCATCTGCATAACTTTTCATATCACCATGATAGTCCAGGTGATCACGGCTCAGATTAGTGAAAATCGCTGTGTCAAATTCAATACCATTAACTCTGCCCTGTGCCAGGGCATGAGATGAAACTTCCATTACCAGGGTACCTGCCTGTTGACTCTGAAAATCAGCAACCAGTGCCTGCAAGGTCACTGCATCAGGTGTTGTATGGGTGCTTTTTTCCAGCTCACCGTAAATACCATTACCCAGCGTGCCAATCACTGCGCATTTATCAGTATTATTTTTTGCATCCATGGCATGGACTAATTGCGCAATAAAATGCGCGGTTGAAGTTTTACCATTAGTTCCTGTTACCCCAATCACATCCAGAGACCTGCTTGGGTGCCGGTAAAAGCGTGCTGCAATTTCACCCACTTTTTCATGCAAGACTGCAACCCTGATAAGCGGTACATCGGGCCCACTTTTAACAACACAGCTTGCAGGCATACTGCCAAGCTCCTGAGTTGGTTCCCAGGCAACACAATTAGCACCACGATTAATGGCTTCACCCGCATAAGCAATACCATGCTGTGGTTTATTTTTTTTTCCTGCCGACGTCCGGGCAGATGATCCTGCACAGGCAAGAAACAGATATTGCTCATGTACTTTCTTACTATTAAGAGATAAGCCTTTGAAAACTAATTCACAATTTTCAACCCCTCTAAAATCAACAAAACCATCTAACAAGGTCTGTAGATGGTTATGCGGATAGTGTTTTTTCTCTTGTCCGGCTGAAGGCAGAAGACTTTTCATCCCTGCCTCCCGATACTCTGTTCTATCTGCGAGGCCATATCCGGTTGCCTGATGTCATCAGGGTCAATATTGAACAGCCTTAATGCTCCGGACATCACCGTTGAAAAAATGGGCGCGGCCACCAGTCCGCCATAATATTCACCATTATCCGGCTCATCAATCATGACCACTATAGCCAGTTTGGGATTACTGGCTGGCGCAAACCCGGCAAAGACGGCACTGTACTTTTTCTCAGTATATCCACCCTTTCTGGACGTTTTCTTCACAGTACCGGTTTTGCCCGCCACTCTATAACCTGTTACTGCGGCCTGCGGTGCGGTACCACCCTTTGTAACAACACCTTCCATCATCTTACTCACCTGTCTGAGTGAACGCGCCGATAAAATGGTTTGCTGTGTTGTGGTATTTATATCAGAATTGTTTTGCTGTTCTGACTGCAATAAAAAACTGACCGGAACTTTTTTCCCTCTGCGGGCTATGGTGCTATACGCATTTGTTAATTGCAGATTAGTTACGGACATACCATAGCCAAATGACAATGTCGCCTGTTCAATTTTTGAGACACGTCTCGGGCGTTCCAGACGCCCCGATGATTCCCCCGGAAAACCACTTCCGGTATCATTGCCAAAACCAAAGCTATAATAAGTATCCCAAAGCATTGATTTGGGTAAATTCAATGCGATTTTCGAGGTACCGACGTTACTGGACTTTTGTATCACAGTTGTTACGTCAATTGTGCCATAGGCATGTGTGTCTTTAATGGTTTTGCCCGCAATCATAAACCAGCCATCACCGGTTTCAATTTGTGTTCCAGGACTATATCGGCCACTGTTTAATGCGGCGGCAATTGATATCGGCTTCATCGTAGAGCCCGGTTCAAACAAATCTGTAATGGCTCGATTACGATACAATCTTGATTTGCGATCCTGCAAACGGTTAGGATTAAAGCCAGGCTGGTTGGCCATGGCAATCACTTCCCCGCTTTCAATATCCAGTACCACAACTGAGCCTGATTTCGCCTTATGTTTTTGTACGGCTTTTTTCAGGGCTTTATAGGCCAGATATTGAACTCGGCGATCCAGACTCAAGCTCAGATTTTTACCTGGCTCAGGTGCTTTTATTTGTTCTTCAATAGCAATAATCCGTCCCAGACGATCTTTTACAACGCGTTTGCTGCCTGAGTCACCACTGAGCCAATCATTATAGGCCAGCTCCATGCCTTCCTGGCCATTATCATCAACATTGGTAAAGCCCAGCACATGGCCAAAGATCTCACCGTCAGGATAATAGCGACGATATTCCCTCTGCACATGAACGCCTGTTATGGACAGGTTCATGATTTGCTGAGCCAGACCAGGATTAATACGGCGCTTTATATACACAAACTCTTTACTGGCGCGTTTTTTAATTTTATTTTTAATGTATTGACTGTTCAATTTTAATAATTTGGCCAACTGGTAAATTTTCTTATTCTCGGCATCAAATTCTTTAGGGTTGATCCAGATGGATGAAATCGGTGTACTGATCGCCAATGGATAACCATTTCTATCCGTGATCATGCCTCTATGTGCTGTTACCTCCAGCTGTCTCAACACCCGGGCATTTCCCTGCCCTTTTAAAAACTCATTATTGAGCACCTGCAAGTCCAATACCCGCCAAATCAAAGCACAAACAACCACAGCAAGAATCAAATAGATAAATTTGATCCGGTAGGGTTGTATTTGACTGATTTTTGATACCACAGTTCTCGCCATTTTGTTCTTTCAGCTTATCCGTTATTTCAGCTTATTCACTATAAGCTTTCATAATTTAATTTATTTTGTTTAGTACTTCAGGGTTGTTTAATTTTCAAATAGATAACATCCCTGGCATCCGGCATTATCATTTGCAACTTTTCCTGTGCAATACGTTCAATTCTGCCATGGGTTGCCCAGGTACTTTGTTCCAGTTGCAATTTGCCCCATTCAACTTCCATATCATCTCTTTGCCTTTCCAGTTGTTGAACTTCAACAAAGAGCTTACGATTGTAATGCTTAACATAAACAACACTGATTGCCGATACAAAAGTAATAATTAGCAAAATCAATATCAATAATATTTTGCCACTCATCTCATTTTCCCCTACGGCATACAACTTCTAACCCGGACAAACCGGAATAAGTAATCAGGAAATGATACTTATAATTTCCTCGCCAATCTTAACACAGCACTTCTGGCACGAGGATTGTCACTCAGTTCCTGTTTTCCTGCCACCAGCTTTTTACCCACCAGTTTCATTTTTCGATTGATAGCTGCTTCAACAATGGGTAAATCCGGTGGTAATTTTTCACCTTCTGCCATCAATCTGAAAAATCGTTTTACTTTTCGATCTTCCAGAGAATGAAAACTAATTACTGCCAGACGTCCGTTTTTGGCCAGACAATGATAGCTTTGCGTTAAACACTCGTCCAAATCACCCAGTTCATTATTAATAAAAATTCGTATGCCCTGAAAACTGCGTGTTGCCGGATGCTTTTTCTTTTCCCAACGCGGATGCGCCTGCTTAATAATGTCGGCCAGCTGTCTGGTGTCATTCAAAGGTTCGTTTTCCCTTGCCAGAACAATTGCTTTAGCAATGCGTCGTGAATAACGCTCTTCACCATACTCAAACAGCACCGATGCAATTTCTGCTTCTTTGGCTTTATTTATCCATTGTGCCGCACTCATACCCTGCTGATCATTCATGCGCATATCCAGCGGACCGGATTTCTGAAAACTAAAACCTCTTTGCGGATCATCCAGTTGTGGGGAAGACACCCCCAGATCCAGTAAAATCCCGTCAATCTTACCGCACAATTCCTGTGCGCTAAGATATTCTTCCAATTCAGCAAAAGAGCCATGGTAGATTCTAAATCTCGGCTCATCCGCGTATTGTTTTTCGGCCGTCGCAATTGCCAGTGGATCTTTATCAAAAGCAATCAATCTACCGGCTTCACCTAATTGTTCTAAAATGGCCTGAGAATGTCCGCCCCGGCCAAAAGTTCCATCAATATAAGTACCTGTAGGATCGATGTTTAGTGCTTCTATGGATTCACTGAGTAATACCGGCTTGTGCTCATACTCGTTATTTTCCACACTTCATATCCATTTTTTTAACCTGCCCGGATGTGCTGGATACCTATCTACCACAAAGAAAGCTATCACAACGAAAGAGCTTCCAGTTCTTCAGACAGTTCCAGTTCTTCGTCATCCTCTTCCCATTCACGATTCCAGCTATCTTCATCCCAGACTTCAAATTTATTGCCAATACCAAGCAAAACAATTTGTTTGTCCAGGCCGGTTTTTTCCCGTAAATAGGGGGGTAGGTTAATTCGGCCATTTTTATCCATATCACAATCTGAGGCATGCCCCAGCATCAGACGTTTTAACCTGACAGCAGCTTTATTCATGGATAAACTGACCAGTTTGGTCTCAACTTTTTGCCATTCGTTATAGGGATAAATCACCATCCGCCGTTCCGGGTCCAGAGTGACAACCAGGCGACCGGCACAATCCTGCATCAGACGTTCTCTATAGCGACTTGGAATCGCCAAACGTCCTTTTACATCAAGATTGAGCTTAGTTACACCGTTTATCACTGTACAGTTCCAGGTTTTTGTTACACTTAACTTACACTTTTCGAAATGGTACTTAACCCTCTGTTTATTAAGCAGTGGTCAATGGAGTAAAAACCAGAAATGGGTTCTTTTTTTGTATAGGTCTGTTTTATATGAAAAAAATTGCAAATTTTTCTAATATATCCCACTTAAACCCATTTTGATCCATTATTCTCCACTTTACCCCACGATTAACACTATAGAAACTGTTGAGTGTAAGGTCAAGTAATATTCTATTTACTTTCAATTTCTTTCTTTTATGACAATCACTTAGCACGGATTTCAACATTTTTTATAGGGATGATTTTACCCATAAATCAGTACCTTATTGAAACTTATTAATAAGTCAGTTAAGAATTTGTAATTTTTTGAAAATTTTTATTAAATCGATCAGGAGGTTGCAGAAGTTATATTTATAGGAAGCTTAATTACAAATTCTGAGAAAGCGGCTTTATTTATAATAAATTGTGCTTGAGAAAACAGTGGAAACACTATATTTAGGTGTAGTTAGCAATCAATATTACAATATGATGTAGATTGGTTTTTGTACATTAAAATTAAATTTAATCAATACTGCTGCAGCAGGAATTGTGCAGAAAAGACTTTCTGAGAAATAGAAAGCTAGTGAAAATGAATTAGAGTTAACCGTTAAGCCGGGTTCTGTCATGGACAGTCATTCTTCTAGGGCAGATGTCGCCATCTGCCTCAAGCAACCTACCCGGGAACAATGTGGGCCACACCTCGGTTTTAACCACTTAAGCTTCTAAGCAGAGTAAAACACTGTTCCCCTATTTGGTCTTGCTCCAGGTGGGGTTTACCATGCCGTTAATGTTACCACTAACGCGGTGCGCTCTTACCGCACCCTTTCACCCTTACCTGACCACCAACCCCAATGACTCTGTCACGTTAATATCACAGAATTGTTGGGGTTGGTGGCCAGGCGGTTTACTTTCTGTTGCACTGGCCGTAGGATCACTCCTCCCAGGCGTTACCTGGCACCTTGCCCTGTGGAGCCCGGACTTTCCTCCCCCCAAATACCTAAGTATTCAGGCAGCGACTGTCTTGGTTAACTCTGGGCGCATTATCCTGACTTAGACAAATTATTTCAAGTATCCGGGTGTTTATTTTCGAAATAGTACTTATCCTGCCCTACCCGGGTAAGGACTCTTTCAAAGACAAGGCAAAGTTGTAGAGTTTTTTCTTTTTTTCACCGGTAATTTCGACCGCCAGCTTTACAGCCTGCTTAAGTGACAATTCATTTAGCAGAGTCCTGATAATATGTTCGGTCTGTTCTGACAAAGCATCATCCTTAGGCTCTTTATAGCCCTGAACAACCAGTACGATTTCACCTTTTTGCTGATTGCTATCCGATTTTACCCAATCAAGTAATACGCTTGCAGCGTCATTACGAATCGTCTCAAATGTTTTCGTCAGTTCCCTTGCCAGCACCACCACCCGTTGCGCTCCAAATTCAGCACATAAATCTGTCAGTGAATCGACAATTCGATGCGGAGTTTCATAAAATACCATGGTTCGGGGCTCTTTATTGCGTTGCGCATAAAAACCTTTCCTTTGACTGCTTTTTGAAGGTACAAAACCTTCAAAACAAAATCTATCCGTTGCCAGACCGGCAGCAGAAAGTGCTGCAATTAAGGCACTTGGACCAGGAACAGGTGTCACAGAAATTTTTTCCTGATGTGCCAACTTGACCAGAAAATACCCCGGATCACTCACCAATGGTGTCCCTGCATCCGAAATGAGTGCAACATTTTTACCTGCTTTTATTTGTTGAATCACTTTTTCTGCAGACTGCCTCTCATTATGTTCATGCAATGCTATGCAATGCGTGTTAATATCAAGCTGTTTTAAAAGGCGGCCACTGTGCCTGGTATCCTCAGCGGCAATTACGTCGACATTTTTTAGCGTAGTAATAGCTCTGGAAGAAATATCCTGCAGGTTTCCAATTGGCGTAGCGACGATATATAATTGACCGGAACTCTGATTCAAATCACTGGAGTTTACATAATTGAGGTTTGAATGATTAGTGTTTGAGTGTTTTTCTTCCATTGGATATCCCGCTAACAGTCTTAAGCCTTTCAACAGCCTGGAGCTTATCAACAGCCTGAAGCTGATCAACAGCCTTGAGCTGATCAATAGTTAAGTCGCATAATTTTATATTCATTAATTTAATCAAAAAGCAACAACAAGCAATGTCTAAATTATACCCATTTTTCATATTACTCATTGTCATTCTTTTTTTCACCGGTTGTGGCGGTACAAGCAGGGTTAAAGATAACACACAACAGACAGGTAAAGGTACTGCTAGCGTCCCCATAGATGAAGTGGCCAGCAGTACCATGAGCATAGATGAAAAAATGCAATATGCCGAAAATCTGTATACAACCGCTCTGTCTAAAGGAAAAGGTCTGGCAGAAAAAAATACCCTGTTGAGTAATGCCCTGTTACTTTGTTCTCAGGTACTGACTGAGCCGGTAATTTCTCCCCAACAGCAAGTTGCCACTGTACAGCTTGCCAGCAAAATATTGGCACAAACTGACCGTTTAACACTTAGCCAGGAACAAAAAAACCAGTACTTACTCACCTCCGCGAGCATCCAGTTAGCTAATTATCAAGTAG
>CBDTVA010000126.1:0-7462 GCA_965363935.1 uncultured Gammaproteobacteria bacterium
GAGCGCTTGCATGGCATGCAAGAGGTCGGCGGTTCGATCCCGCCTAGCTCCACCACTTTTTCAATAATTGTGGAAATAATAAATCAACAACACAAGCTGTTTTCACAGCGAAGAGACCCATCAGGTAGATAAAATTGTTATACCTGCCAATGTCCCCTTCGTCTAGTGGCCTAGGACACCGCCCTTTCACGGCGGTAACAGGGGTTCGAGTCCCCTAGGGGACGCCACTCTTAATGAAATTTATACCAATTTCTTGTAAAATCTTACAATTTTGATATTTCTCCTTTTTAAAAACTCCTTTTAAAAAAACCTTATTCATTAATACAAAGTCCGGAGCTTAGCCATGGCAGATAACTCGACAAATCCAACCATCATATACACGCAAACGGATGAAGCTCCAGCCCTGGCGACATATTCCTTTCTGCCCATTGTCAAAGCCTTTACCAGAACTTCAGGTATTACCATTGAAACCAGGGACATTTCCCTTGCAGCCCGTATTCTTGCCGGTTTTCCAGATTATTTAACTGAACAGCAAAAGACTGCAGATGCCTTGTCAGAATTAGGTGAGTTAGCAAAAACACCTGATGCTAATATCATCAAGCTGCCTAATATCAGTGCTTCTATTCCACAACTAAAAGCCGCTATTAAAGAACTGCAATCCCAGGGCTATAGACTGCCGGATTATCCGGAAACAGCAGAAAACGATACCGAAAAAGAAGTAAAAGCGCGTTATGACAGGGTAAAAGGCAGTGCCGTGAATCCGGTTTTACGGGAAGGTAATTCCGATCGCCGGGCTCCAGGGGCGGTCAAGCAGTACGCGAAAAATAACCCGCATTCAATGGGTGCATGGCAGGCCGATTCTAAAACTCATGTAGCCAGCATGAGCCAGGGTGATTTTTATGGAAGTGAAAAGTCCATAACCATTGAAAAACCCGGTGAATTTAAAATTGAACTGCAGTCAGATGACGGCAGCATTACAGTCTTGAAAGACAAGGCGCCATTACAGGCAGCAGAGATCATTGATGCCGCTGTAATGAGCAAAAAAGCCCTGCGCTCCTTTCTGACTGAACAGATTGACGATGCAAAAGCCAATGATGTGTTATTGTCAGTGCATCTTAAAGCAACCATGATGAAAGTATCCGATCCCATTATTTTTGGTCATGCGGTATCGGTTTATTTTCAGGATGTCTTTGACAAACACGCTGCACTCTTTAAAGAACTGGGTATTAGTGCCAATAATGGTTTGGGTGATCTGTACACTAAGATTAGTCATCTGCCGAAACAACAGCAGGAAACGATTAACGCCGATATTGCCAGCTGTTATAAGGCTCGACCTGAACTGGCGATGGTAGATTCTGATAAGGGTATCAGCAATTTACACGTACCGAGCGATATCATTATTGATGCCTCCATGCCTGCCGCTATTCGTGCTTCGGGAAAGATGTGGGGACCGGACGGAAAACTTCATGATACCAAAGCCATTATACCAGACCGCTGCTATGCGGGCATTTACCAGGAAACCATTGATTTTTGCAAAACCCATGGCGCTTTTGATCCTACCTCTATGGGTACAGTACAAAATGTTGGCCTGATGGCCCAAAAAGCCGAAGAATATGGTTCACATGATAAAACTTTCCAGATGCCATGCAATGGTGTCGTTCGTGTTCTGGACGCAACAGGCACCAGCCTGCTGGAACAGACAGTCGAAGAAGGTGATATCTGGAGAATGTGTCAGGTAAAAGATGCCCCCATCCAGGATTGGGTAAAACTGGCTGTAAACAGAGCCAGAGCCACCAATATGCCAACTGTTTTCTGGCTCGATAAGAATCGGGCTCACGATTTGCAGTTGATCAATAAAGTGAATCAATACCTTGGCCAATATGATATCAGTGACCTGGACATTCAAATCATGTCTCCTGAGGACGCCACCCGTTTCTCATTGCAACGAATTAAAGAAGGTAAGGATACCATTTCTGTTACCGGTAATGTATTACGAGATTATCTGACCGACCTGTTCCCTATTCTGGAATTGGGTACCAGTGCCAAAATGCTGTCCATTGTCCCCCTGATGAATGGTGGAGGCCTGTTTGAAACCGGTGCCGGCGGTTCTGCGCCCAAGCATGTACAGCAGTTTTTATCAGAAAATCATTTGCGCTGGGATTCACTGGGTGAATTTCTGGCCCTGGCTGTTTCTCTAGAACATGTCGCCACAGTACATGATAATACAAAAGCCCGGATTCTGGCGGAAACCCTTGATGCCGCAACAGGGAAGTTCCTGGAGAATAACAAATCCCCTTCGCGTCAGGCAGGTGAACTGGATAATAGGGGCAGCCATTTTTATCTGGCCTTATACTGGGCACAGGCATTAGCGGGACAATCTCAAAATAGTGAACTTCAGGCCAGCTTTACAGCTCTGGCCAATGAGCTTGGCAGTAATGAAGCGAAAATAATAGAAGAATTGAATTCGATACAGGGCGAAGCGGTTAAACTGGATGGTTATTACCACCCCGGCGCAGAAAGGGTCAGGCAATACATGTGTCCCAGTGACACATTTAATAAAGCCTTAATGCTCGTTTAATAAAAAGAAGATCGACGCTCATTGTGAAGGTTGGGGTGAACTATATAACCCTCAACAGGTATATCCTGTTGGGTAGGGTTGGGTTCGTTCCTCTTCCTCAACCTTCTCTTCAGTGGCCGAATTTTTAGTTTTACTGATTTAAAAAGGCAATAAATTTCTGCTGTTGTGCTGCTACTTCCACACCCATAACCTGAGCAACAGTGCCACCAAACATTTTGCCTAATAATTCAGCATTCATTACCCCAACAAATACCTGTCCATTGGATTTTTCATAAACACTGATAGTACAGGGCATAAACACAGATAATTTTTTATTATCGTCTTCCTTTAAAATTGCATAGGCATGGTCCGCCTGACAGAGATTAACCAGCATAACCGGTGGGAGATCATGACCGCCGTGTTTTTTCACTGATTTATGCAGAGGCTTCACTCCTGCCACTACCCACCCTTCTGCCTTGGCATTGGCAGAGATTTTTTCTACCGTTTCAGCGACAGTATAAGGGCTGGGAATTTCTTTCAACATCATGCCCGGCATCATATTCCATCCTGCAATACCTAACACAACAACACCGACAAGAAAGCCAATAATATATTTCATAATCCTTTTCCTTTGATTGTAAGCAGAGATAATTATTCTATATTTGATTAAGATTATCTCGATTCTATAAATACCCTGCAAAATTATGCAGGCAGTAGCACTAATAAAATCGCATGATTTTATTAGCTAGCGTCCATTCAGTAGAAATTCATTGAAGGATGCTAATTCAGTAAGCTGAGAAATTATTTATTATAGTTATAGCCTGAATACCAGGTGAATTTATTATTTACCTGAAAACAAAAGTTTTTAGTATGAGGCAGAATTTCTGTGCAATATATCACACTTAGGATAAATCTGACAATCTTAGATTTCACTTGAACTTCAACACGCAGTCACAATTCACCTGAACTGGCTATAATAATCCGGTATTTTTCAGGCTTTCCTATCTCAACAGGATTTAAATTTGCACAAAATCAACTACCTTTTAATTGAAGCTATTAACCATATAAATATCATGGATAGCATCTTCGATTCTGCTTAGTTTTTAGAAATGTGAAACAATGTGTATTAACAAACAGTTTTATAAGACCAGGAAGGAAAGATACGATCGATTGAAGAGTGCAGTCAGGAGGAATAAGAGCTTTCAGCGAAAGTCACAATGAATTGTCAAGTAAATTACACTCATTACTTAACCGATTTAAGAACAATACCACAGAAAAAATAACGCTTGTTTATCCATATCTTTAGCTATCTTTCATAGCTAATATGGAAAAGTCTATTCCCTTCTCCAGTGATTAGTTTATCACCTAAAACTTGAACTTGATTTCTACCCGCATTTTTGGCCCTGTAGAGTGCTTTGTCAGCACGATTTAGAATAACATCTATGCTTTTATCGTCGGCAGACATTTGTGTTACACCAATACTAACGGTATAACAAAGTTCGACCTGGGCATCTTTATATTGAGATTTTTCTATCATTAGACACATTTTTTCAGCGGCTATCTGTGCTCCATTACAATCAGTATTATTCATAATAATTGCAAATTCCTCACCACCAATGCGGGTAAGCAAATCACTGCCACGTAACTGCCTGGAAATTTTATCAGAGAAATCAACCAGCACTTTATCACCAACGGCATGACCATAGGTATCATTAATGTTTTTAAAGAAATCGATATCTATCATTATCAGGGCTAATGGCAGATGTGAACGTGCTGCTATGGACATATATTTATTGCCCAGTTCAATAAAGCTGCGCCGATTCTTTAACCCGGTCAAGGGATCATTAAAGGCTATTTCATTCAGTTTATCGACTGCCTGTTTCAATTCCCGGGTTCTCTCAATGACCAGAAGCTCCAAGTCATGCTGTTGAATTCTCTGCAATTCATTGATATTATCCCGATCAATCTGCAGATGTATCAACATCTGGTTAAAACTTTCTTCCAGTGACTTCAATTCATTTCTATCCTGAATTTGCAAATCGATACTGCTGTCCTGAATGTTATTTAAATCAATCTGTGCTACCTGTTGTATCAAAGCGGTTATGGGCCGGAACAGGTATTTTTTAAATACCCAAAGAAACAAAATGATGAGGATAGTACTTTTTATCACCGCATTAAGCGCAATCAGATAAAAGCCTATCTTTACTCGATCAAAAATCACTGAAGAGTCCGAGTAAATACGCACATCACCCAGATAGATCATTTTATTTTCGAATTTTCGATGAATCTCAAACTGATGAAAAAACAGATCAGTGTTATTGTTTTGAGCATTGCCCAGAGTTCTACCCAGAGTTCTACCCAGATGCTGCTGTATCTGACCCTCACTATCGATAACATCCAGACCTACCACAATAGTCAGATTAAATATTCCATTGGCAATAGCATATAATTGTTCGTCATTGAGTTCCAATATTGCCATTGTGAGCGCAGGTTCAAAGGTTTGCTCAAGATTGGATAATTCGTACTGAATACGGTTTTTAGTGTGTGCATATTCCACAGCAATATGCACAGCAGTAATGATCAGAGTCAAGCTAAAATAAATGGCAAAAACGACTCTGAGAAGTTTATAAGAAATCGAATATTTATTGTGTAGAAACAGTTGCATAACAAATTAAGGTTAGCACTTTAATTAAAATTACCCTGTGATGTAGTATTCATAAATGGTGTCGAACATAATTTTTAATTAAGACTTAGAGGTTAAACATTAACTTAACTGATATATATCAATTTTGAGCATCTATGTATTTCTGGAACCATTAAACTTTCATTATAATGCGATCAATAATCTCCACTATTTGTTGAGAAAGAGGGGTGATTTTCTCAAAAATTTCCATGGCTTTTTCATCATTCCCCGACCGTTTTAATTCAACCACATCATAAATAACACGGTGGATCTCTTCATGGGGTGGTTCAAGTTCCTGCATTTCAGGAATGTGAGCAAAATTCTTTAATCCCTCACTATAATACCACTGGCCCAGAATACAATCTTTGTGAGAATACAGTTCTTTACTATCAATATTTTGCTTACCGCCAAGATAGGACGACAGTTTGCTGCGCCATGCCAGGTGTGCAGCTTTTGCCTGCTCAAGCTGACTGATGGTGTCATCTATCTTGAATTTCGTTGCCTCAAAGCGAAGTAATTCAGTTTTTTCACCGATATGTCCTGTTGCAACCAGGGTACTGTCGGCTAATTGCGCAGTATTGTCTGCCTGTGCTTGAATGGCATTGAAATGCTCTCCCATTTCTATTGAAACCTGAAATTGTTCAGCCGATGTTACGGCTATCTGGGACATGGCATGAGACATATTACCAATATCATTTGAGACTTTATCTAATGTATCCCCTGTCTGAGTTGCCTGTTCGGAGCTTTCTTTAGTGCTCTGTCGGCTGTCATCCATCACCTTAACAGCACTTTGAACCTGATGCTGCAGGCGTTCAATCATTGCTCTGATTTCATCTGTAGAATCCCTGGTCCGGGCGGCAAGAGCTCTGACTTCATCAGCCACGACAGCAAAACCACGACCTTGCTCTCCTGCACGTGCGGCCTCTATCGCAGCATTAAGCGCTAATAAATTAGTTTGTTCTGAAATTCCATGAATCACCTGCAAAACTGAACTGATCTGCTGACTTTCCTGCTCTAATTGAGAAATTGTCTGACTGGCGGTATCAATACGATTATTTAATTGATTCATTGTCTGAATCATTTGAGACATCTGCTGGCTGCCTGTTTCAACACCCTGAGTCGCCACTTGAGCGGCATTGACTGCCTGCTCAGCATTAGTTGAAACATTTTGCACCGTTTCACTCATCTGCTTCATTGAGCTGGTCACCAGAGCAATTTTTTCATGCTGTTGATGAACGCCTTTAACTGTTTGCTCAACAATAGCTGCCTGGTTAGCCGACTCGATACCCACGTCAACTGAAGCTTTGATAATATCCCGGATCATTAAACTAAAACTCTCCAGGAGCTTATTTAAGGAATTGAAGACATCGCTAATCTCATCATTTTTATTGGTTTCAAGGCGCATACCGATATCATTAAAGCTTTCAATATCATGCAGTGTTTGCTGCACATTGCCCAGACGGCGGGTAATAACCTGGGTCAGCAGGAAAATCGAGACAGACACAAAAATCACTAAAAGAATCGATCCCAGAACAGTAGACGAAATGGTGCCGTCTATATTCTCAGTCAACGCTACCGATGCCTCACCGGTTAGCTGTTTGTATGCCGCATCTAAAACAGCAAAAGCTTTAAAGGCGGGATCATCATTCACTTTAACAATGGCATCGACCGCTTCCGGTTTTTTGCCCTGATTAATTAATTTATAAGCAATGCCGGTTTGAGCCTTATAATTTTCCATCACAGATTTTATATTTTGCAAAGCCTGTTTTTCATCACTGGTAAGATCAGCCAGTTCCAGATAGTTACTGATAGCCAGACTCAGCTTAGTGAAATTTCCATCCAGACGATCATAATATTTGGCCTTGCCACGTAAAACATAATTTTTAAAGTTGTGAATGGTACCGCCATAACCAAACTGTGCTTTAATATCCATTAATAATATCTGCCGCTCGGCTACGTTATCCAGATAAAAATCCCACTCCTCCTGGATAGGTGAAATTGCACGGTAGGTTATTATGGATGAAGTCAGTAGTATTGCCATGACCACAGCCAAAAGTGTGTATAATTTTGCTTTGATACTAATGTTAAACATTTGCAATTTTCTCAAAATTTAAAATTAATTCTACTGAGCTTATCGGCATAAGAAGTCAATTCTTTAATAACAGATATCACTAGGAGCCTGTCCGAGAATAGAAAGCCTACTGCGGAAAAGCTGATTTTGG
>CBDTVA010000127.1:0-7382 GCA_965363935.1 uncultured Gammaproteobacteria bacterium
CAATTTTACACGGATGTGATGGAGTTTAGTCGACTCCAGGTCAAATCTAAAGTCATGTTTGCGATTTGGGATACTCTGAAAGAAGCAGGGATCGGTATTCCGTTCCCATAGCAACAACTGTAAGTGCTAAGTCTTCAGTTTTCACCTATAAAGAATGTTCAGAATTTTACTCTATAAGTGGCCACGTAGATATATTGCCAGTAACAGGACCAAAAGAGAAATGATCCAGAAAACCAGATAAGTAATAATTGACTGTTTTGCTTTACGTTTTTCAAGCCATGTACGCGGTTTGATACCGCGGGCCAGAAAAACTATTTTAGCTGACAGGCTAACACAGACTATATTAACAGCCAGCAGCAAGCTGGCGCCTAAAGCCAATTCCGGCTGACCTGAACCAAGCATCAGACCAATGGTTGCTGTTGGTGGTAACAATGCCACGGCAACCATGACGCCAACCAATACGCTCGACAATCCCGTGGTCAGGGATAATGCTGCAGCGGCACCTGATGCCAACGCCAACACCGCGGAATCAATACCGACATAGGTACGCGACATAAGCTCATGGCTGTTTAGATCGGCTGGGAATATCAGGCCGATAATAAGTGAAAGGCCTAATGCTAATCCCAGCCCGGCCATATTGGTTTTAAGAGATGTCCATATCAATGGTGTGTCGCCTAGAGTTGCGGCCAGAGCAAGCGCAATATTCGGTCCCAATAACGGGGCGATGACCATGGCACCGACTACCACTGCCACATTATTCTCGATCAGTCCGATAGAGGCAACAATGGTGGATAAAAACACCAGTAGCAGGAAGTTGCTGTTTAACTCTGCGTTTTTAGAAATGCTGTGATAAAGTTCTTCTCGAGTTGCTCCACTAGTACTGCTTTTTTCATTCTCCTTTTCTTTATCATCAACTTCCATTTGCGGTAATGTGGCCTCCACAGGCAGCACCACGATTCTGCATGAATCATGCATTCCAAGGAGGTTTTGCAGGGCATCCATAACGGCTTGCCTGTGATTGTCATCAACGAGCAGTCGCATGACATGGCGTTGATTTTCGTCCAGCGAACCAACAGACCATTGATCAATTGCGCCGTGTTCCTGGGCGATTTTTTCCACTGTATTGATATGATCATGATGGGTAATGACTTCTATGATTTTCATATGGAATTTTAAGATAGATAGTTAAAGTTTAATTGATATTAATAATGCCAGAATCCGGCTAAAATTTATATCAATGGTTAAGTATAATTTTTAATTTTATCATAATTCCTTGTCACGGCAGAGATACTGTCACTATTTGTTCTGAAAACTAACGGGAGAGTACTGGAAGCAGTAGTTTGACTATTTGCCATAATCTCCACGGCGATAGCTGTAAGGATAAGACCGAACAAACGGTTGGTAATGTTGAGCCCAATTAATATTCTCCAGGTCGCGTATGTTATTTTATTTGCCAGTGCACATAGGTTTTTCTCTTGCCTCGTGGATCTGCAAGTCGTTTTATCCAACAACTTAAAGGATCTTTTTTATTACTTTTAATGGTCCAGCTCACAACCGTTCGAGCGCCATGTATTAGCAAGGTTCTTAAATAATGATCCCCCCGCCTGGTGGTGTCAACATTGGTATTTTTTCCTCCTGTACTGGCGTATGCGGTGAAGCATTTGAGTAAATTGCTGAACGTGGGTCTTAATCATTGCAAAGTGCATGTTAGGGCGTAAAGCTGCTTCACAAATGGCTTCCATAGCAATTTAGGTAGGATTTTGTTGCCGCATAAATTTTGCCAGTTTATTTCGTGTCAGTTTGCGATTAAATTGGACTTTGTTCGCCTGATTTAAACCACACACCTGAAAATAGTTTTTTGCTAAATCAATTCCGAGTATACTGGTATTCATGATGGATGCTCCTCTGTTTACTTAAAGGTAACACCTTAAGTATGGCACATTGCGATGCCGTTTAAGTCGGGCGTCCATCTCATCACTAATTAAGTACATCTCGATATTAGCCAATGTTTAATATATGCCTATCAAGAAATTAAAACAGCAACTGGATGAGCAATATCGTGCCTGGCTGATTGTTTTTTTAATACTTTTAGCTGCTATTATTCTATCCATACGATTTGTCCTGTCGACAGGTGAAGGGATACCCGCCAGTGACAAAGTCTTTACGATTACTGCGCAGCAATATCAATAATGAGTCTAAAAGGGATATCGTTGCTCTTGCCACATCACCCGGCACTAAGAGACTGATAGTTGAATTTACCATCCATATAAGCCCCCTTGAACATAATCGGCTTTCATTGAATACAACGACTCTTTCAGAAAAACAAAGAAAACAGTATTTAAGCAATAGTGAAGGCATTGAAATTGATAGCCCTGAAGTCATAGAAGTCATCAGTAAATTAACCGCAGAAAAAAAAGAAGAACTGATTGGGCGCATTTTTAATTATGTCAACGAAAACATTATCCTGGACAACACTTTACCCAATGATGACGCTGCAATAGCTTTAAGAAACCACAAAGCCAATTCTTTGGGCCTGGCAAAGGCTATGGTGGTGCTCTGTCGCGCAAGTAAAATACCGTCACGGATCGTTACAGGTTTTGTGCTCAGGGATGAATTTGATATAACAGAGCATTATTGGGTTGAGTCCTACAATGAATCAAAATGGACCCCATACGACCCTGAAAATGGGTATTAAAGTACGCTGCCCTTTGATTTTTTGCCAGTTCGTAAAGGCGGGAGCTCAATCGTCGGGGAATCCAGTGTCGCTGATATCACAGTGAGTTATGATATCAGCGAAGAATTTGTACCGACAGGGCTGCTGGGGCAAGAGACAAAGGGCGTTTCAGATATATTGGATCTTACCCGCCTGTCACTGGATGCGCGGGTAAACATGGCGATACTATTACTGCTCCCACTTGGTGCATTATTGACTACTTTTTGTACTAATATTATAGGCATTCGCACCTACGGGACATTTACACCGACATTATTGGCACTGACCACAATCTATGCGGAATGGATCACTACCCTCTTTATCTTTTCAACAATAGCGTTTATCGGTTTATTTGGCCGATCTTTTATGCCTGATAAACTCACCAGAACTCCGAGACTGACAATTGTTTTCACTATAGTTGCTATGAGTATGACGCTGGGTATTTCGTAATGGATTATTTTTCCTTAATTCCTGAAGGGCATGTGATACTGTTACCCATTGCAATTCTAACCTCATTGATTGATAGACTCTATAAAGCGCTTGATGAGGAAGGAGTCAATATTGCCTTAAGGCGGCTTGGCTGGACGGCAGCCGTTGCGCTTGGCTGTTATTTTATCCTTTTCCAGGAACACATCGGTCATCTTATACTGGCCTATCCGGAAATTCATTTATTTACCATTTCAATGGTATTATTACTTTCAGGCTATAAATACAATAAGCTTAGTGATCTGCCTTTTTTCAAGTGGATCGCTGAGCTAAAAACGGTTAAATTAGCCCCAGGCAAAAATATAATTGATACTTGAAAAGTCTCATCCTGTTGTTTGGCGGCGCTCTGTCATTATGGTATTTAGTCCGGATTGATGAACCAGCAGATTGCCAAAACATTTGCCATGAATCCATCCACCCAATGGCATTTATTACCTGCTATAAAAACTGATTTAATACAATGATTAAGGAAATGGTTTATATATGACTAAGTACTGTATAACTACAGCTCAACCCCGATTTATAAGCTGGCAAGCGATTATTTTTCTTTTTTTTATATTGCTGCTTGGCCAAGCACAGGCAACTCCCGTAGCAACCGAAGCCAGCGCAGATAAGATCACAGAAACTAACTCTAAAGTCTCTACAGCAATGACCAGCACTCTGGAAACTCTGGCCACCTTAGCCAAGATCAGGGATGAATTGCAGCAGGAAATTAAAGTCCTCAACAAACAGATCGATTCTGAAAAATCCGAGACTGCGAAGAGTAACCTGAAGCAGGAACTGGGTAAACTTCAAGCGGATCTGAAGACCACTACACGAAACATGGATAATGTCGCTGCAAGTGTTGATCTCTCCCGCCTGGAAATAGAAAAAGACCAGGAGTTCAGCTTTCAGAAAGAAATTTTCGCTTTGCTGAAACCAGCGCTTGAAGAGATGAAAGCGATGACCTCCCATGTGCGGAAAAAGTCAGATATGAGGGAGAAGATTGCCTATTATGAAGAGCGGTTACCGGTGATCGAGGAAGCGCTCGAGAATATCAGCCGTTTACAGGAACACAGTACTGATAAATCGCTTCAGGAAGTGCTGAAAAGTACAGCAACTATATGGCATAAAAAACAGACTTTTATGTTGAGTGAATTACAGGCGGCTCGGTTACAGCTCCAGGAACTTGAGGAATCGGAAACTTCCATCACTGAGGCATCCCAGAGCTATATTAAATCTTTCTTTCAGAAACGGGGACTCTATCTGACAGAGGCACTGGTGCTAGTAGTGGCTATTTTTTTGCTCTCACGGTTGTCCTACACCGCTATGCAGCGTTATATGCCGGGGTTTCGGAATAAACACCGCAGTTTCAAGGCTCGTCTGATCGAGCTGATGCACCGTATAGTGACTGTTCTTATGGTTATTCTGGGGCCGATGGTTGTTTTTTATCTGGCGGAGGACTGGGTGCTTTTCAGCCTGGGTATTTTACTCATTCTCGGCATTGCCCTGACCCTAAGACAAACTCTGCCACTCTACTGGCATCAGGCTCAGCTGTTTCTCAATATTGGTTCGGTAAGAGAAGGCGAACGTATTTTGAACGATGGTTTGCCCTGGCAGGTAGAACGGATTAATTTTTTCTGTACTCTGTCCAATCCTGTGGCCGAAATCAGCCAGCGATTACCTATCTCAAGTCTGATCGAACTAAAATCAAGACCTGCCAGACCACATGAACCCTGGTTTCCCTGTAAAATGGGGGACTGGGTAATACTCAGTGACGGTGTGCTAGGCAAAGTGATTGGCATTTCCATTGAAATGGTGCAGTTGGTGCAGCGAGGTGGTGTCCATGTGACCTATCAGACCAGCGATTTTCTCGCCGCTTCACCACGTAATCTGTCCAGTAATTTTCGTATTAAAGAAATCCTGGGGATCAGCTATTCGCTGCAAAAGAAAAGCACGTCAGACATTCCCAAAACGCTTTATGACTATATTCTACAGCGTGCTGAGCAGGAAGGTTATAGCGAACAATTACTCAACCTCAGGGTGGAATTCGCACTGGCGGGCAGTTCGTCACTGGATCTGGCCGTAATTGCAGACTTCAAGGGAGAAATGGCTGAAGTCTATTACAGACTGCGACGAACTCTTCAGCGCTGGTGTGTTGACGCCTGTACTGAATACGATTGGGAAATACCTTTCCCGCAGATGACGCTGCATGGCGCTCTTGCCAGAGCCGAGTAATTCGGTGTATGAATGGAGCCTATAGGGAAAACTGGCGGTACATGGATGTGCCGCCATTTTCAATGGTTTTAGTCATCAGATAATAGACTGTCTAAAAATCGGAACTGAATACTTTATACCCAGAACTGGCTGCATTTTTTCGGGTAGTGGTGATCCCAGCCAGACCCCTTACGTGACCATAGGTCAACCCGCCCCCAGACATCCTATAAGCAATTCGTGACTTTTAGACTAAAATCAATATCTAAATTAATTTCAGGGCAAAAGATCTCATTAATTCAAACATTTAATAACCAATAGGAACAGCTCGTCATGAAAGACATGAATGAAGCGGAAACTACGCCAATTAAAGATACTCTGAGGGAAGCAATAGAAGCAGCCGATGGAATGCAGGTTGCAGAAATTGTGGAATCCCAATCCGGTCAGGAGACGTTACGCCAAGTCTCATTACTACCGGCGGATGAACGTGACCAGATGGTATCCATACTGGCTCCGGAAGCGGCGTCTGAGCTGGTCGAAGAAGCGCCTGCTGAACTGGCTACCCTCTTTTCCACGTTTTGAGAAAGGAGCTTAGCGTTGGCATTATCAATGGCATCGTGCTTGGTATCCTCATTGGAATAGTCGTGGGTATGGAAAGGTAATGGCTATCTGGGACTGGTCATTGGCCTTGCGCTGAGCGCAAATACCCTGATTGCTGTTTCGATTGGCGGCACGGTGCCACTATTGCTCAAGCGATTCGGCATTGATCCGGCTGTTGCATCAGGTCCCTTGTTAACCACTGTGACTGATATGGCAGGCTTCTTTCTGGTGTTAAGCCTTGCCTCCCTTTTTATACCACAGTTACTAACTTGAGTGGTAGGAAAAGTGCTGTGAGTTACAACCAGTTATCTGTATAAAAACCCTGATTGCTGGGTGGAATTTAAGACAATTCTGCCGTTATTGTCGGTCAAAGCTTATTATCAGACACTCAAACACGGTTATGCAAAAGGTAAAGAGCCGTTTCGTTATATAGAACGAATCTTAAATTATGAAGATGTGTTAAAAAATCATTAGGCATGTGATACAGGAGGATGTACTATCCTCACTCTAGAGACATTAGTTTATCAGGATACAAGTATGGACATTACAATCAATCTCATAGCGGTTATCGTATTACTGGCTATCAACGGCTTTTTTGTGGCCGCAGAATTTGCCCTGGTCAAGGCTCGTAGCTTTAGAATTGAAGCCTTAGCGGAAGAAGGTAATGCGGCAGCAAAACTGACATCCCGTATTCAGAAAGATCTCGAAGCCTATCTGGCGGCTTGTCAGTTAGGAATAACCATGGCTTCTCTTGGTCTTGGCTGGGTTGGAGAACCGTTTGTCGCAGCACTGCTCGAACCGGTTCTGGTGATGATGGGCCTTTCGGGTCCATTGATTCATACTATCGCATTTATTGTCGGTTTTCTGATTTTCTCATCCCTGCACATTGTGGTCGGTGAACAGGTACCCAAAACCCTGGCCATTCGTAAAGCTGAGCCCATGTCCCTGGCAGTTGCCTATCCCTTACACTGGACGTTTCTGGCAGTCTATCCATTAAACTGGCTGTTAAATCGTGCCTCAGGAAAGATATTAAAATTATTCAATGTGCAAGAAGTGGGGCATGCGGAAATATTGAGCGGTGAAGAAATCAAAGGTCTGGTTGAAACTTCACGTGAGCATGGAGAAATAGGACATGTTAAAGCTGATATGCTCAATAATATGTTTGAATTTGATCAACGCCAGGTTGGAAGGGTAATGATCCCTATCAGCTCAGTTCAGACTCTGGATATACAGGCAAAGCCCGAAGAAAATCTTAAAATAATCCGTAACACCGGGCATTCCCGCTTTCCTTTGGTGGATAGCGCCGTGGAAAATTTCATCGTAGGTATTATCCTGGTTAAGGATATTCACAGTGCGCTGCTGGATGGTGAAAAAGAGCCATGGCTTGATC
>CBDTVA010000128.1:0-7379 GCA_965363935.1 uncultured Gammaproteobacteria bacterium
GGGACGGGTTGCCACAGATGTGGCTTATTTGCACTTTGGTTTGGAAAAAAGTGGTCTGGAAAAGATCGGTCTTGAACAAAGTGGCCTGGAAAAGTAACGGCTTAGAAAAAAACAGTAAATTGCGGAAAAAGGCTATTCAATTTGAGTGAATTTATTTGGCCTGTCAGGGTCTATTATGAGGATACCGACAGTGGTGGAGTGGTTTACCACTCTAACTATTTGAATTTTATGGAACGTGCCAGAACTGAATGGCTGAGATTATTACGACTGGAACAGGATGACATCATCAACAAATATGGAATTATCTTCGTGGTTCGCTCGCTTTCTATTGATTACCTGAAACCGGCACTGTTCAATGATGCCCTGCTGGTGAAATCAACGATACAAAAGCTGGCTAAAGCCAGCATTATTTTTCAACAGATCATTATTCGGGAAAGTGATGAGCAGGTGTTGGCCAGTGCAACGGTAAAAGTAGCCAGTCTGAGCACTGCTGAAAAACGTCCGGTGGCTATACCGGAAACTGTGTTTAATAAATTTAGCGCCTGAAAAAAGAGCCTGTGGATCAATAACAATGCATACCGATATGTCGATTTTATCCCTGGTAACACAAGCCAGTTTTATGGTTCAGATGGTGATGATGGGCCTGCTGCTGGTCTCCGTTATTGCCTGGACCATGATTATTCAAAAAGTGCTGGCTTTAAGAAAAGCCAAACAGGAAGCCAATCTATTTGAGCGTCGTTTCTGGTCCGGCGCGGATCTGGTGGATTTGTATAAAGCACTTAGCCAGCGTAAAGATGCTCAGGGCATGGCCAGTATTTTTGAGGCCGGATTTCGTGAATATGCTAAATTGCACAAGCAGCCCGGCATAGTCACTGAGGCGGTTCTGGAAGGTGCTCAGCGAGCCATGCGTGTGACCCTTAATCGTGAAGTGGAGCGAGTGGAGTCCGGTCTGCCTTTTTTAGCTACAGTGGGCTCAACCAGTCCTTATGTCGGTTTGTTTGGCACCGTTTGGGGGATAATGAATTCATTCCGGGCTTTAGGACAGGTGGAACAGGCAACTATGGCTATGGTGGCTCCGGGTATTGCAGAAGCTCTGATTGCTACGGCTATGGGTTTATTTGCAGCAATTCCGGCAGTAATCGCCTTTAACCGCTTTTCCTATAGCGTTGAACGCCTGGAAAGTCGCTATGACGGTTTTATGGAGGAATTTTCCAACTTGCTGAATCGACAGGTCCATAGCTGATGGCAAGAAAACGGCGCAAGCCTATGGCGGAAATCAATGTCGTACCCTACATTGATGTCATGATGGTTTTGCTGGTGATTTTTATGATTTCAGCGCCGCTGTTAACTCAGGGGGTGAAAGTGGAGTTACCCCAGGCGCAAACTGAAACACTGAATGTTAAACCCGCCGAAACTGTTGTCGTTAAAGTGGATGTGCAGGGGCAGTATTATCTGACCATTGGCACAGGAAAAGAAAATCCTGTACAGCGAGAAGAACTGGTTGCGCAAATAAAAAACAAGCTGCTTGAGCAGCCCAAAGTTTCAGTACTGGTTGCTGGTGACAGGGAAGTTCGTTATGTCTTTATAATGGATGCCCTGGCACTGTTGAGCCAGGCCGGTATTCCCAATGTGGGACTGATGACCAAATCTCTGGAACAACAAGCTCCAGAATAAGAGAAACCCCTTGAATTTTCGACACAATAGGGCAATGGTTTTACTAAATGTTTGACTGGATAAAAGAAAACAGTACGGCCTTTGCCATTGCTGTGATATTGCACCTGGTATTTTTTGGCGCCTTATTATTTAACTGGCAAATGGATAAGCCAAAAAAAATTGTCCTGGAACAGGGAGATGTTATACAGGTCACTTCAGTTGATGCCAACACCTATGACGCTGAAATTCAAAAGATAGATCAACAAAAACAGGCTGAACAACAACTTAAGGCTGAATCGCAACGCAAGGCGAAAGAGTTAAAAAAGAAAAAAAGGCAGGAAGAGCAGCGTCGTCAGCAGGAAAAAAAGCATAAGTCAGAGGAACTAAAACAGAAAAAAGCGGCAGCAGCGAAAAAGAAAGAAGAGCAGCGTAAAGCAGCCCTTATTAAAGAAAAAAAGTTAAAAGAAGAAGAGCGCAAAAAACTCAAGTTAAAAGAAGCAGAGCGTAAAGAGGCTGAGAAAAAAGCAGCCGAAGAAAAACGCCAGTTGGAAGCCAGGCTTAAGGAAGAAGAGCGAAAAAAAGAGCAGCAGGAAAAGCAGCGCTTAGAAGAACAAAAGAAACAACAGGAAGCAGAGCGAAAACGCCAGGCGGCAGAAAAGAAACAGCAGCTGGCAGAATTGAAACGTAAAGAACAGAGGGATAGACTTGAGCGTGAACGGCGCAGCAAAGGGATTGTGAATCGTCATGTTGCTCTGATTGCACAAAAAATTGAACGTAGCTGGCGTCAGCCGTTGGGTGTTCCAGCTAATCTGCAATGTAAAATTGATATTGTATTGTTGCCCAGCGGTAATGTCGTGTCAGTCAAGGTCGTTGAAAGCAGCGGCAATCTGTCTTTTGACCGCTCTGTTGAAACGGCGGTCAGAAAAGCATCACCATTGCCAGTGCCCACAGATAGTGTTATTTTTAAAGAATTTGAAGTTATGAGGTTACGGTTTGAGCCAGGAAGCGACTAATATGCAGAACTCAACTCTGCAGAATGCGACACTGCAGCAATGCACGCCACTGATACTGAAGTATGGATTCCCTGCTTTATTTTTTTATCTACTCTTGTTTGTCACAAATTCTTATGCGGTACTGGAAATTGAAATTAAAGGCGGCTTTCAAAGTGCCAATCCCATTGCCATAGTGCCATTTGCCTGGTCTGCTTCAGGTAAGTCACCTGTGGACATTGCCAGTATTGTCAGTTCGGATTTGTCCCGTAGCGGCCTGTTTTCACCCTTGAGCCTTAATCAGTTGCCGGAACGCCCTGCTATCGGAAACGCTATCAATTTCCCTCGCTGGAAAAATACCGAGGCTGAGCAATTAGTGATTGGTGATATTAACGATGTGGGGCAGGGTCGTTATGAAGTGAAATTTCAACTCCTGGACATCTTTAGTGGTCAGGAGATCCTGGGCCATCGCTTTAATGTGGAGAAAAAAAATCTACGCCGGCTTGCTCATCAGATCAGCGATAAAATCTATGAAAAACTGACCCATACCCGGGGTGCATTTGACACCCTGATTGCCTATGTTGTGGTCAATAATGATGTTGATGCAAAAAAACGGATTTTTACTCTAGCGGTTGCAGACTCCGATGGCTATGGAGAAAAAGTTATCCTCAAGTCCAGGCAACCCATTATGTCACCTGCCTGGTCTCCCAATGGTAAACGGCTGGCTTATGTCTCATTTGAAAAAAAACGTTCAGTGATCTATGTGCAGGAACTGAAAACCGGTCAGCGCAAAGCGGTGGCTCAGTTTAAAGGCATTAATAGCGCACCTTGGTGGTCACCCGATGGCAAGCGCCTGGCCATGACGCTCTCCAAAGACGGTAACTCGGAAATCTATGTTATGTATATTTCCAGTGGCGTATTGCAGCGTATTACCAATCACTATGGTATTGATACAGAAGCAGCCTGGGCTCCGGATGGCCGTTCATTGATTTTTACCTCCGACCGGGCGGGTAAGCCGCAGGTCTATCAAATTGCTGTCAGCCAGCAGGGGCGCGCCGGAACTCCGAAACGTCTGACCTATGAAGGCGATTACAATTCCAGGGCAAGCTTTTCACCGGATGGTAAATACCTGGCATTGATCACCCGGGACCGTGGGCATTTCCGGGTGGGTATTCTGGAACTGGCCACCGGCTATTTACAGGTACTGACCCGTTCCAGACTGGATGAATCACCTTCCTTTGCGCCCAATGGAAAAATAGTTTTGTATGCGACTGAGTTACGCGGTCGGGGCATACTGGAAGCCATTGCCGTAGATGGCAGTAACTCACCACAACGATTGCGTGTACTAAGCGGAGATGTGAGAGAGCCCGCCTGGTCACCCTATCGAAGCCGATAAAAAAGGAGCTAAATATTATGATGAACAACGTATGGAAAAAACTACCGGTTCTGCTGGTAGCCGCGCCATTATTCTTTGTGACGGCCTGTACTTCCATTAGTGATGATCCCTCAGGCGATGCCGTTGTTGAAGATCGCACTGGTGGGGCTACTGGTCAGAGTGGCGAAGGCTATGAAGGTCAGACCGGCGGTTATGATGACTCCGGGATGGGCAGTGGATCCGCCATGAATGGTCAATCCTATAGTGGCGACCCTTTGTCCGATCCTAATAGCCCACTTTCTGCTCGTACCATTTATTTTGAATACGACAGTACAGTTATCAATTCAGAGGGGCAGTCAGCCCTTAATGCCCATGCGGAATATCTGTCGTTGAATTCGGACAAACAAATCATAATTGAAGGCCATACCGATGAGAGAGGTACCCGTGAATATAACCTGTCACTGGGCGAACGCCGCAGCAATGCCGTGGCTGATTTCCTGTCAGCCTCGGGTGTACCGGGACAGCAGCTGGAAGTCAGAAGTTATGGGGAAGAAAACCCCATGGCGTTGGATCATAATGATTCTGCCTGGCAGCTAAATCGTCGCGTTGAGCTTCTTTACTAACTTTCCTGTGGTGTTAAAAATGACTATTCAAGTACTTAATCGGCCTGTAATGCTGCGCTCTTTGACAAGACAGGTGATTGCTGTCTTATTGCTGACAATGATAACAGGCTCTATGGCCAGTGTGTTTGCAGAATCCCGTGCTTTTGGCAGTAGTGACATTAAAAATCGTCCTCTGGATGTTCGTGTGGATCGCCTGGAACGATTGATGAGTTCGCAAAAGCAACTGGAACTTTTATATCGTATGAAACAGCTTCAGGAAGAGAATCAGCAGTTGCGGGGTTTACTGGAGGATCAGAGCAATGAAATACGTTTGCTCAAACAACAGCAAAGAGAACTGTATGCCGATTTAAATCGACGTCTGAGTCAAATGGAAGGCGGTAGTGCACAGAGTTCTGATTCAGCATCTGTGCTGATGAATCCCGTTGAATCTGCTGAACAGGATAGCAGCAACATCCAGGTGATCGATAAATCCACTGTTAAACACTCAATCTATGGTGTTACAGAGCGGGAAGAAATTGTTGTTGGCGGCGACAATGACAAGGTAAAAAAATCAACCGATTTATCTGAGTCTGGCACTGCCAGTAAGCCGCCAGTAGCCGTCATCAAGCCCATGTCTGAAAAAGAGCGCAAGGCAGAGCAGAAAGCTTATCAAAAGGCGTATGATGAGTTAAGAGCACTCAGATACAATAAAGCCAGAGATTCGTTTACCCAATTTATCCAGCAATATCCCAGTGGCCGCTATGCCCATATTGCCCAATACTGGGTTGCCGAATCCAGTTATGCCCAGCACAATTATGAGCAGGCCATTGTCGATTATCAGCTGTTATTGGATGTTTATCCGTTTAGCCCGAAAAAAGCGGAAGCAGAACTGAAAAAAGCCTATAGCTATTATGAGCTTGGTCAGAAGCAAAAAGCTCGTCGAACATTGGATGAGTTGCTCATAACTTATCCCGATACCACCGAGGCGGGTCAGGCAAAACGGCTAATAAAAAAACTGTAAAAATTTTGTAAAAAAGCTTGCCATAAATATTAAAAACGGTAGAATATGCGCATCCTGAAGAGACGGTAATCAAGCGTTTATCCGTTTCCTTTGAAAGGGCCGTTAGCTCAGTTGGTAGAGCAGTGGACTTTTAATCCATTGGTCGAGCGTTCGAGTCGCTCACGGCCCACCATACATAAAACCCTTGTATATCATTTGATTACAAGGGTTTTTTATTTCCCGAAGAGTGTATTTTGTAGCCTGAAAATTAGTTCGGATCACAAAATAGACCTTAAAACCAAGTGGTACACATCAGATTAAAGAAATAGTAACGGGGATTGCATTGGAAAAAATACCGGGTATGGACAGGCAAAGAGATAATTTAAAAAATATTGAAGAATTAACCATTAAACTGAATTACGCTCTGCAAAATATTGACGAGCAAACCAGAACAAAACTGGAAGCAAATAATCTTCAGGTGAGCGGCATAAGTCTTGCGCTACAAAGGGTTCAAATCGGTATAGACAAGACTTTGCATGATACCCGATGGAAGGGCAAAGAACACAAAAAAACTGTGGTCACCAGAATAAGTTAATTGACTTAAACTAAGTTTACCGCTATTCAATGGCTTACTTTCTATTTTGCGTTTTGGCAGAAAATTTTAATCGTAGTACTATTTGGCCACTATCTTCATGAATTTTTTTAGTTAAAAGTTCAAAGCCATAGTTTGAGTAAAATCTGCAACCAATTGAATTTTCTTCAAATACTTCTACCTCAAGATCACCATGAAGTTCCCGGGCTTTATCCATCAAAGCCCGGCCAGCTCCGGTGCCGTGAAATTCTGGCTGCACAAATACCGCTCCAACTTTATGGCCAAGTAAGGCTATAAAGCCGATAACCTTTCCATTATGTTCAATAACCCAGGTATCTGCGTTTGGCAAATAATAATTAGGGACATTATAACGTTCCTGTTCTATAAATGTGTTGCTTAAAAAAGGGTGTGAGATTTTTGATGCTTTTTCCCAAGAAGATAAGACATCAGGTAAATCTTCATCTTTATACTGACGGACAATACGTTCCATGAATCTTCCTTTTACTGCAGCTGTGAACGATACAGAAGCTGTAATTAGTTGAAATAATTGCTTGCTCATTCAGGTTTGAATATATTCAGCAATCCTGTCTATAAACCTATTATTCAATCTTATACTCATATTATGAGGTGATTGTTAAAAATGTCAAAATTGCATGGGAACTCCCAAACCACTGGGCTGTAATACAACTGCATAAAATCAATACAAACATTAATACGTTTGTACAACGCTAATAATCCTGGGCCAGGCGGAATCCGATAGTGCTATCCCTTTTAGTCGTTGTATTCCAGGTTCGGCTTGCCGAAGCGATCTCCCGATGATTAAAGTACCAGCAGCCGCCTCGTATTACGCGATATTTACAATAACCTGATAACCAGGCTGAGCCATCTTCAGGCGCTTGGTCAAAATGGCTATTCCAGCAATCCTGTACCCATTCATAGACATTGCCACTGGTATCATTTAAACCAAAGGGGTTGGATGCAAATGAGCCCACGGGCGCAGTTTGTCGGTACCATGGGCTTGTGCAATCAGAACAATTAGCTCGATTACGCTCTTTATGATTGCCCCACCAATAAGCTGTCTGAGTGCCTGCACGTGCAGCATATTCCCACTCGGCTTCAGTGGGTAATCGATAGGGTTTTTCTGGCGTGGAGACACTATTGAGCCACT
>CBDTVA010000129.1:0-7369 GCA_965363935.1 uncultured Gammaproteobacteria bacterium
AGAATGAGTAAGTGGAAACTTAGAAATGTGAATTATTTTTTAAGGCTGCCCTTAGTTAATATTTAATATGAGAAAACCTGCTTCAGGTTTTAGACTGAACAATGACCGTATCAGCAAGCTTAAACTGCTTTTCTATACGCTCTTGATCAGTAGAAATTTGTTCAAATTTCAAATAGGGTCCTACCCGTAAGCGATAAATTTTACCTTTTGACATCATTACCGATTCAATATAGGCTTTGAAGCGTTTTTTTCTTAACTTATCACGCAAAGCATAGGCGTTGCTTTTTTTACTAAAACTGGCGATTTGCAAAGTATAAGCCATATTGACTTTAGCTGATAACGGCTTGCTGGCTTTTATAAACTGATTTTTAACCGCTATTTTATTTTCACTGCTCGTGTTCACGAGATTTTTACTTTTTGCTTCAATATCAGTGCCGGGAACACGGCCAAAGTCCCCAACCGGGCGTACTTTTATTGTTTTGGCTGCCGGCATGACTTTAGGCTGAGGGGATACTGGCAATTCCCTGGTCAGTTTCTTTGGCAGTTCAGGAATATTGCTCCCTGAAATAGCCTGATTCAAATCCGCACCGCCGTTGAGTAATAAAGGGATAAGAATTATTCCCAGTGAAACCAGAACGATGGCACCTATAATGCGCTGTTTAATATTAACTGTTTGATCTTCGCTCATAAGTGGTTAGGATGTCTGGACATTTCCCAGGTCAAGTTGAAGAGAATGCAGGGCATCAGATACCGTAAAAAACGAGCCAAATACCAATAGTGTTTCCATCGTTGCTGCTTTTCTATTATACCCTGTAAAGTCCTCATACGCCTGTTTAAAATCAGTAAAACACTGAGTATGTTTAACACTTACCTTCGACACCTCTGAGCGTTGATGTAATATTTGTTCTATCTCTCTGGCCGGCATGGCTCTGGGTGATTTCAGATCAATAAAACGCCAGCTATCAACCAGCGGCTCCATCTCAGCCAGTACGTCACTTACATCTTTATCCTTAAGCATACCAACAATAACATGCACTTTGCCTGGTACGCCAAGCTGTTCAACAGAATACCTTAAATTTTGTGCAGCCTGCACATTATGGGCAACATCGAGAATGATTAATGGATCGGCAGAAACAACCTGAAACCGACCCGTCAACACAGTATTCAGCAAGCCGCGTTTGATTTCTGCCTGCGAAACAGGAAAAGTTTCTTTAAGCAGGTCAAGCACCATCATAACATTTGCCGCATTTTTTAACTGCACAGCACCCTGCAATTGCGGCAAAGGTAAATTAAATCGTGGTTTCCTGTTTTTACTCTTATTAGGACTACCGCTCAATGGCAGCCAGTCCCATTGTGCTTCTCGCTGCTCAAACCGGTAGTCCTGTGAAAACTGATAAAACTCCAAACCCAGTTGCGTCACTTTTTTCTGCAGGCTTTCCGGGAGATTGACGTCACCATAAATGGCTGGCTTGTTGCTGCGATAGATCCCCGCCTTTTCCAGGGCAATGCTATTTCGATCTTTGCCTAACCAGTCCTGGTGATCAAGATCAACTGTGCTGATTAATGCAATATCCGCATCAATAACATTCACAGCATCCAGTCGTCCACCCAGTCCCACTTCCAGTAGCACAATCTCACATTTGTTGGCATGGAAAAGATCAATGGCAGCCAAAGTGCCAAACTCAAAATAAGTGAGAGAAATAGTGCCCCTCGCCTGATCAATCCGCTCAAATGCCTGACACAGTGACTGTTCGGATACCGGATTCCGGTTAATTTTTATCCGTTCATTATAATAAATCAAATGTGGAGAAGTATAACTACCTACCCGATAACCGGCCTCAGTCAAAATAGCCTCCAGCATGGCCACTGTAGAACCTTTGCCATTAGTTCCGGCTATAGTGATCACTGTAAAGGGCTGTCTGGGCAGGCCATGCGCGTCATCACGCTTTACCGCAAAGGGAACAGGCAAAAGAGTCTCAAGTACCTGCCTGACTCGCTCCAGCCCGAGATCTATTTCTGAGGGGTGCAGGGTTTCCTGCCAGTTAAGCCAGTCCTGCAGTGTTTTAGACATTAAACCCGTTTATTCATTAACATGGACAGGAGATTGACCAGTTTTTTACCCATATCAAGACGCGAAACAATCATATCAATTGCACCATGCTCCAGCAGGAACTCACTGCGCTGGAAACCTTCCGGCAGTTTTTCACGCACCGTCTGCTCAATCACTCTTGGACCGGCAAAACCAATCAGTGCTTTAGGTTCAGCTATATTGATATCGCCCAGGGTAGCAAAACTGGCAGATACACCGCCCATGGTCGGATCGGTCATTACAGACACAAAGGGTAAACCTCTGCGCCGCATTTTACCTAAAGCAGCACTGGTTTTAGCCATTTGCATCAGAGAAAACAGTGCTTCCTGCATCCTGGCTCCGCCACTGGCAGAAAAACAGACGAACGGTAAATTGTTTTCCAGGCAATAATTCACAGCCTGAACAAATTTTTCTCCGACCACCGCCCCCATGGAGCCACCCATAAAACGAAATTCAAAGGCAGCAACCACCAGAGAAAAGTCATTGATTTTCCCTTCCATGGTAATGAGAGCATCTTTTTCACCGGTTGCTTTTTGCGCAGCGACAATGCGATCTTTATATTTTTTTGAATCTTTGAATTTTAATTCATCAACCGGTTCCAGGTTCTTTGAAAGTTCTGTCCAGGAGTCCTCATCAAACAAGTTTTCAAGACGCTTTCTTGCTCTAATACGCATGTGGTGACCGCATTTTGGACAAACTTCCTGATTGCGTTCTAATTCAACTCGATATAAAACTGCACTACAGGCCGGACATTTATCCCACAAACCTTCTGGTACTGTTTTTTTTGAGGCACCATCCGTACTAATCGACGGTAATAAGCGTGTAAACCAATTCATAACTGTTTCTCTATTTTGTTATATTGCCTTTTCTGTTTCCAGATGCACATTTCATGCATCCAGCGCAGCACGCATAGAAACCAACACTCGACTGATCTCTTTAATGATTTTTTCATTTCCCTGCACATTGTTAACAGCATGGGCATTTTGTTCAACCAGATTAACCAGAGCACTACCCACGACCACGGCTTCTGAAACTTTGCCGATTGCCGCTGCAGTTTCAGCATTTTTAATACCAAAACCCACACCGATTGGTAAATCGGTCACTTCTTTGATTATTTTTATACGTCTGGCCACTTCATCAGTGTCCAGTGCAGAAGTACCCGTCACGCCTTTTACCGAAACATAATACACAAACCCACTGGCCTGCCGGCAGATAAACTGCATACGCTCTTTGGTTGTCGTGGGCGATAAAAGGAAAATGGGATCCAGATTAAAGGAACGCAATGCAGGGATATAGGTCTGTGCCTCTTCAGGTGGCATGTCCACCGTTAATACCCCATCAACACCTGACTCACTGGCAGCCCGGGCAAAGGTCTGGTATCCCATAATTTCAATGGGGTTAAGATAGCCCATCAAAACAACTGGCGTGTCTTGATTGCTGACCCGAAAACTTTTTACCATCTCTAAAACATCGCTTAATGAGGTACCGTATACCAGGGCTCTTTCACTGGCTTTCTGGATAACCGGCCCATCCGCCATAGGATCAGAAAAAGGCACACCCAGCTCAATGATGTCCGCCCCCGAATCGACCATGGCATGCATCAAATCCAGAGTAATTTCAGGATTTGGATCACCCGCAGCAATATAGGGGATCAAAGCTTTTTTATTTTCTTCTTTAAGTTGTGAAAAACAACCTTTTATACGACTCATTCTGTTCTTCTTTTTCTATTAAAAGTGTTCTCTATTCCCGGACAGGCTCCTAGAATTCAATTCCGTCTATAGTTGCAACGGTGTGTATATCTTTATCTCCACGGCCTGATAAATTTACCACTATAATCTGTTCTTTATTCATGGTGGGTGCCAGTTTTTTTACATAAGCAACCGCATGACTGGATTCCAGTGCAGGGATAATACCTTCAACCCGGGTCAGTTCATGAAAACTGTTTAACGCCTCTTCATCAGTCACTGAAACATAATTGGCACGACCAATATCCTTCAACCAGGAATGCTCAGGCCCTACTCCGGGATAATCCAGTCCGGCAGAAACAGAGTGAGTTGGAATAATCTGTCCATGTTTGTCTTCCATCAAATAGGTACGATTACCGTGCAGAACACCGGGTTTGCCAGCACAAAGCGGTGCCGCATGATCCCCTGTTTCCAGGCCATGTCCGGCCGCTTCCACACCATACAGTGAAACATCCTGATCATCCAGAAACGGATAAAACAGACCAATGGCATTAGAACCACCACCAATACAGGCCACCAGAGCATCCGGCAGACGCCCTTCATGAACCATTATCTGTTGTTTGGTCTCACGGCCAATAACGGCCTGAAAATCCCTGACCATAGCCGGATAAGGGTGAGGCCCGGCTACAGTACCAATAATATAAAAGGTATCATCAATATTTGTTACCCAGTCGCGCATGGCTTCATTGAGGGCATCTTTAAGGGTTCTTGAGCCGGATTCAACAGACACAACCCGGGCACCCAGCAATTTCATACGATAAACATTCAATGCCTGTCGCTGAATGTCTTCAGAGCCCATATAAACCACACATTCAAGACCCAGGCGAGCAGCAACAGTTGCCGTAGCGACACCATGCTGGCCGGCACCGGTTTCAGCAATAATACGAGTTTTGCCCATACGCTTTGCCAGCAACATCTGACCAACCGTATTATTAACCTTATGAGCGCCGGTATGGTTTAAATCTTCTCGTTTCAAATAGATTTTTGCGCCACCCGATTCGCGCGTCAGACGTTCAGCAAAATACAGCGGTGACGGGCGTCCAACATAATCGCTCAGATCTTTATCCAGTTCTGCAAGAAAATCAGGATCCTGAATATATCTGGCATAGGCCTGCTTTAATTCGTCCAGTGGTTCCATCAAAGTTTCTGGAACGAACATGCCGCCATATTGACCAAAATGCCCGTTTTCATCCGGCATGTCAGACAGTTTTTCTTCCGTCTGGTTTTCTATTGTCATTAAAATTCTACCGTTAAACTAATAAATATTTAAGTTGCTATCACTTATAGCGTCCGAACCCCGAACATTTTCCATAAAGCGGGCCATTTTTTCTCCATCTTTTATTCCTTTAGAGGCCTCTACACCGCCACTGACATCCACAGCATAGGGCTTAACCTGTTTTATAGCCAGGGCAACATTATCCGCTACCAGTCCGCCGGCCAGAATAACCGGCCTGTCAAGATCATGCGGCACTTTTTCCCAGTTGAATGTTTCCCCTGTTCCCCCCGGAATGCCTTTTTTATAGGTATCCAGCAACAGTCCTCTGGCACAGGCATATTCTTTTTGCACAGCATATAAATCCAGGCCTTCTTGCATACGAATCGCCTTGATATAAGGACGATTAAAAGAATCACAAAACTCTGCCGATTCATCACCATGAAATTGAATGACATCAATGGCAAGCTGCTTGAGCACATTATCAATTTCTTCCCGCCGGGCATTAACAAATAATGCCACACTGCTGATAAAAGGCGGCAAGCTTTCAGTTACTATTACAGCTTGCTCAATATTGACATAACGCGGACTGGGCGGATAAAAAACCAGACCAATAGCATCAGCACCATAATCACAGGCCAATTGTGCATCGATACGATTGGTAATTCCGCAAATTTTAACCCGGGTCATGCTATCCAGTAGATTTCTGTACGTTTTTTGAGATCAAGCACATTAGCCAGTGCCCAGCATAAATCGTCATTGTTTGACAAAATTATTCGGCAAATTCATTCGCCCTATTTGCATGGTCACTATCCAGAAGGCTTTTAGCTCGTCAGCAAATAACCCCGGCCAGGCATTTTCCAATGGGAAATTATCCCATATTTTATAAATTTTTCCTATACAATCCAATAGATTCAGGTCAATGAATGAAAAAACAACTTCCCAGGCTATTAATATTATAATCCTTTAAAAATAACACTTTCTGGATAAAAAGCCATCCAGGCAAACCAGAAAGAAATAGTGGTTGGGATTTCCTTGTGGTTATTATCCAGAATTTTGCCTGTTCTATTTTTAGCATCAAATAAGACGATTATCTCATGTCCGGCAAATGCATCCTTATGAGGTGACTGAATTTTTGCAAGTTCTGCAAAGGGATAAACCTTAGATTGACCGGCAATTTTAAGACCAATGACATATTCTTTAGGATGATATTGAGTATTTAATCGCTTCACGGGAAAATACAGTGATCGACTTTTCTCATAACCGCCATAAGGAGAGTGGGCATAATCCCTATTAAATCCGGTTTTTTCAGATAATACCAGTGTATCCGGATATTGCTTATGCCAGTCCTGCCAGCTGGTATGCGTCAAGGCTAGCATATCCAGTTCAGTACCCTTTTGTTTGCCGCTGATGGCTTTAGATAATAGTTGAGACCATAAGGACTCAGTTTCTCTGTCATAAAGTAGAACATCACTATTATAAAGCAGTCCAGATACGCCAAAAGTGGTGTTTATATTATTGATATGCGCTGAATAAGCCACCCCACTGCCACACAGCGGACAATAAGTGATGACCACTGGCTGGTCATGAAAAAAATCATTGACAATTTCATGGTAATTTAAAATTTTGATCGGATACGCTTTAGCGATACCGTTGATTGACAAACCCAGGATTCGATCTTCAGGCATAAGACTTGTTGCCTGTGCTGCAGAAATGTAAATGGGGCGATCAATCGCCGGTATACCATCTTTAGCAGGCCCTCCATGATGAATTTCCTGCACATTTATCAAACTGTCGGATAAATCAAAGCCATTATTTTGAGTAAATGCAGCCAGAAGCTGCTCTTTAAAAATAAAACTGATAGCAATCAAGAAGATCAAATAAAAAAACAGACGCCCTGAAGTGTTTTTTTTCATTATTTTTCCGGTAGTTAATTAGCTCTTGTCAAAGAGAAAGACCAGAAATAAAAGCAAAGGCTTTCAAGATATTGAAATATTATCTTATAAAAAAGCATTTAGTTAAAAATACTTTTTTTAACAGTCATCCTGGTAGGTCTGAAATGCTGTTGATGTAATTTTTTACCTGATAATTCAGCAGCTCAGCAAGCAAGTCAAACTCCACGGCATTGATTTATATATATTGACTCAGACTTGAACCGACAAATTCACCAGAAAGTTTCAATTTAATCAGGTAATAGCAATGTCTGATATAAGCTCATTGCTGCCGTTCAAACACAGCATACTATCAGTCTCTTCTAGTGACAATGCGGCCATTTCACTTTTTTTGAAACTTAAAGATTTGAATGGTTAAGTGCAGTTTTAT
>CBDTVA010000130.1:0-7296 GCA_965363935.1 uncultured Gammaproteobacteria bacterium
TAAATCCGGGCAGTGCAAAAACTACAAACAAACAAAGAGTTATGGAATAAAATTCCCAGTGCTGGGAAAAATTCCAGAATTCCCAGACCTTTGCATAAGCAGCACCGTGTAATTTTGTTTCCAGGCCAATGGCAATGGCCATTACCAGCACATACAAAATAAACCACTCAGAAAAGCGCAGCCAGAAGCTCTTATTGTTATCCGCTTTAAATACAAACAGTACCCTGTCACTGAGAAACGGAAGGTTTGCCGCTATCAGTGATATGATAAAGAGCATGAATACTGCAATTGAACTGGACATGGGTAATTCAGGATCTCGTCAGAGTGCCAATTCAAATCCGATCAGGCGAAGGTGCTGACACACAGGGCAATCAGTGCCGTTGGATAAAGACCAATAGCAAGAATTGCCAGGCCATTAACACTCAAGGTCAGCCGCATGTCCATACTGGCCTGCAGGGGTGTTGCATCAAGAGGCTTGTCAAAGTAAATAACCTTGAGCACGCGCAGGTAATAGAATGCACCGATAATTGAGGCAACGATACCCACAATCGCCAGCCAGAGCAGTCCGCTGTTAATGGCTTCCTGCAAGACCAGGACTTTTGCCCAGAAGCCCAAAAATGGTGGTACACCGGCCATAGAGAACATAATTGCCATCATAATGAAGGCAAACCAGGGACTTTTCTGGTTTAGGCCTTTGAAGTCATCGATATCCTCGGCTTCAAATCCAGCCCGGCTGAGCAGGACAATCATACCGAAACCGGCAACACTCATGATAGCGTAAGAAATGGCATAGAACATGGCTGCGCCATAACCTGCCTGAGTACCGGCCAGAACACCCATAATAATAAAACCAACGTGGGAAATTGTTGAATAGGCAAACATTCTTTTCAGATTGGTTTGGGCGATGGCAATGATATTACCCAGAACCATGGATAAGACAGACAGAATTATCAGGATCATCTGCCAGTCCGCATGCATGTCGGATAAGCCATCCACCAGTAGGCGATACATCATGGCAAATGCAGCAATTTTGGGGGCACTGGCAATGTATAAAGTCACTGAAGTGGGCGAGCCGTGATACACATCCGGCATCCACATATGAAAAGGTACGGCACCCAGTTTGAAGGCAATACCCAGAATAATAAACACCAGACCAAAACTCATGACCACACGATCGGCACCGGCAACAGCTTTATTAATGGTCGCCAGATCCAGTGAGCCGGTCACGCCATACACCATGGACATACCATAAAGCAGCATACCCGAAGCAATGGCACCCAGGACGAAGTACTTCATGGCAGCTTCTGACGCCATAATGGAATCACGCTGCATGGCAATCATGGCATACATCGACAGTGATAATAATTCCAGCCCCAGATAGACTGTCAGGAAATTACCCGCTGACACCATGACCATCATGCCAAGGACGCCAAATAAACCCAGGATAAAGTATTCACCCTTATAGATATTGCGATCTTTCAGGTAATCTTTGGCATAAATAAAGACGCTCAGCACAATAACACAGATCGAGATTTTGAGGATAGTTGCCATGGGGTCAAGAATGAATGAGCCACTAAAGGTGCTAATGCTCTGATCCGAGTAATTTGAAAATGACAGAAATGCTGTGGCAATTAGGGCAATCAGTGACAGGACGTAGGTCGCGCCTCTACTGTCATCTTTTACAAACAGGTCGATGATTAGAATAGCACACACCATCGTGAGTAAAAAAATTTCTGGCATCGCCGGCATAAAATCAGGTGTTACAAAATTCATAGTATTCTTACTCTGGTTCTATTTCTTACTCTGTTCCCAAGCCAGATTTACTGGCTAAGTGTCTTCAAGTATGTCTGTTTGTAAGGCACTTATAAAAGGAATTCCACGTGTTCGTTAAATACAGTATTTCACAAAGCTACTTTTGGTATGGATATGTGCGCGATTAAATTATCAATCGTGGCATGCATGACTTCCAGTATAGGAGCCGGGTAAAGACCAATGGCCAGAACCGCCACAGCTAAAATCAGCATCATAAAGAATTCTCGACTGGACATATCTTCCAGATTTTCAACCTGTTCATTAGCGACAGGACCAAAAATCACTCGTTTTACCATCCATAAGGTATAAGCTGCCCCCAGGATCAGGGTTATGGCTGCCAGGAAGGCATACCAGAAATTGGCTTTAAAGGCTGATAAAATAACCATAAATTCGCCGACAAAACCTGACGTTCCAGGCAAACCGGCATTAGCCATGGCAAAAAACACGGCGAATGTCGCAAAGGCTGGCATGGTATTGACCACACCGCCATAATCTTTAATCATACGTGAGTGCATTCGATCGTACAGTACGCCAACACTCAGGAACATGGCGGCAGAAATAAAGCCATGCGAAATCATCTGTATCATACCGCCCTCAAGTCCTAAAGCGGCACCTGAAGTCGAGCCGGTATTATCGGTAATTTTCCATAACAGGAAGAAACCGAGGGTAGCAAAGCCCATGTGAGAAATTGAAGAATAGGCAATCAGTTTTTTCATATCGGCCTGAACCAAAGCCACAAAGCCAATATAAACAATGGCAATCAATGACAGCAGGATCACCAGCCAGTCCAGCGCCATACTGGCATCAGGCGTAATTGGCAAACTAAAACGCAGGAAGCCGTAGCCGCCCAGTTTCAGCATAATTGCGGCCAGGATAACTGAACCGCCGGTGGGTGCTTCCACGTGGGCATCCGGTAACCAGGTATGCACCGGCCACATGGGTACTTTTACGGCGAATGCCACCAGAAATGATAGGAAGATCAGGATTTGAGGGGTCATATCCAGCGGCAGTTTATGTAAGTCAAGAATATTGAAAGTACCCACACCGTTGACATCTACTGCATGCGTATACATGTACAGCAGGGAAATCAGCATAAACACGGAACCCAGGAAAGTATAAAGGAAAAACTTGATAGTCGCATAAACGCGGTTCGGTCCGCCCCAGATACCAATAATAACAAACATGGGTATTAACAAGGCTTCCCAGAAGACATAAAACAGCATGGCATCCAGTGCAGCAAAAGCACCGATCATTAATCCTTCAAGGATCAAAAACGCTGCCATGTACTGGGCAATCTTGAAGGTAATAACTTTCCAGCCGGCAATGACAACAATGACGGTAATAAAGGTGGTTAACAGGATTAATGGCATGGAGATCCCATCAATACCAATATGGTAATTGATGTGAAAGCTGCTGATCCAGGGCAGCAGTTCTTCAAATTGCATACTGGCAAGGCTGGCATCAAACTGCGTGTACAGTGGAATGGAGAGTGCCAGGGTTGCCAAAGAAACCAGCAGAGATAGAACTTTTGCTTCAATACTGTTCTTACTTCCAGTTGCCAGCACCAGCATCCCACCAATGATGGGAGTCCAAATCACCAGACTCAATAACGGCAAATTTGAAAACATGAATAAAATACCCTTTTCCTAAAATCTCTATTGTTGACTCTTGCATTTCAGTAGCAGCAAAAGCTCTTGAATTTGTTTGTAATTGTCGTTAAAAAACAACCAGTGCCAGTAATCCAATCAAGCCCAGAATCATGGCAAATGCGTAGTGATACAGGTACCCGGTCTGTATGTTTCTGATAATCGAGGAGAACCGGGCAACACTCCTGGCTGATCCATTGACAATAATTCCGTCAATAATCAGGGCATCGCCTATTTTTGAGAACAGACTGCCCAGTCCTCTGGTACCGCCGGCAATCACTTTTTCATAGAAAGTATCAAAGCCGTATTTGTTGTCCAGAATATTGTAGATCAATGCAAATGAATTTTTAATTTTGCCGGGCAAATCAGGATTCTTCATATACAGATACCAGGCTGTAGCAATACCACCCGCCATGAGCCAAAATGGCGCGGTCATAAGGCCATGCAGAATCATTGACAAAGGACCATGATAATCTGCTTTTAAATGCCCCAGAACATCATGGACCTTATGGACAACAACGGCACCATTGAAATAGTCACCATATAATACATTGGTAATTGTCAGGCCGCCGATAATAACAGAAGGAATGGCCAATGCGATCAGGGGTACGGTCACAACCCAGGGAGACTCTTTCAAATGCTCTTTAGTGTGCTGATCCATTCTTTCTTTACCATGGAAAACAATAAAAAACATTCTCAGAGAGTATAAGGCGGTAATAAATACGCCAATCAAAACACAATAATAGGCAAAGGTGGAACCTGGAATAGAAGCCGCATGAACGGCTTCAATGATACTGTCTTTGGAATAGAACCCTGAGAAACCCGGGAAACCAATCAGCGCCAGAGTACCCAATAGAGATGTCCAGTAGGTAATGGGCATGTATTTTTTCAAGCCACCCATTTGACGAATATCCTGCACATGGTGCATGGCTATAATCACCGAGCCCGCGGCCAGGAACAGCAGAGCTTTAAAGAAAGCGTGAGTCATCAGATGGAAAACTGCCGCTGAATAAGCAGAAGCGCCCAAAGCAACCGTCATATAGCCTAGCTGCGACAGCGTAGAGTAAGCGACCACACGTTTGATATCGTTTTGAATAATACCCAAAAAGCCCATAAACAGGGCCGTTATGGCACCTATGACCAGAATAAAGGACAAGGCGGTTTCAGACAGTTCAAATAAGGGTGACATTCTGGTCACCATAAAAATACCGGCTGTCACCATAGTGGCCGCGTGAATCAAAGCAGAAATCGGTGTAGGACCTTCCATGGAGTCGGGCAGCCACACATGTAAGGGCACCTGCGCTGATTTACCCATGGCACCAACAAATAGCAGCAAACAGATAACGGTCATCATAGACCATTCCTTACCCGGTATGATTTCAATGGGCATAGTCGCTTTGGAGGGTGCCGCATTAAAGACTTCAGCATAGTCCAGAGTATTGAACACAAATAATACGCCGGCAATACCCAGGATAAAACCAAAATCCCCTACCCTGTTGACCAGAAACGCCTTCAGGTTAGCAAAAATAGCACTTTCTTTTTTGTAATAAAATCCAATCAGCAGATAGGAAACCAGACCAACCGCTTCCCAGCCAAAGAATAATTGCAGGAAGTTATTGGACATCACCAGCATGTACATTGAAAAGGTAAACAGTGATATGTAGCTAAAGAAACGTTTGTAACCCGGATCGTCCTGCATATAACCAATGGTGTATAAATGCACCATCAAAGACACAAAACTGACCACGACCAGCATCATGGAAGTCAGGTTATCGATTAAAAAACCGATTTCAAAGCGAATACCGTCACTGACCATCCAGGTGTAAACTGTTTCGTTATAGGTCTGTGCTCCGTCAAAAGCGAAGTATTTGAAGACGTACAGCGCCAGTATGAAGGAAATGGCAACACCGGCTATGGTAACGGTATGTGCCACTGCCTTACTGATGTAGGCATTAAACACCCCGGCAAGAATGGAACCAATAAGCGGTGCCAGAACAACGGCCAGGTAAACTTGTGAGTCACTATAATTTTCAAACACAGGATCAACCCTTCAATGTATCAAGTTCTTCAACATTAATGGTACGCTTGTTTCTAAACAGAACGACCAAGATTGCCAAACCAATTGCAGCTTCTGCTGCAGCAACAGTGAGAATAAAGAAAACAAATACCTGCCCTGCGGCGTCCCCAAGGAAATGTGAGAAGGCAAGAAAGTTGGTATTAACGGCCAGGAGCATTAATTCCACACACATCAGCAGTATGATGACATTTTTACGATTAATAAAAACACCTGCCAGACTGATAGAAAAGACAATGGCACCAAGAACCAGAAAATGAGTCAGTGTCAGCATTATTTTCTCTCCTGAGGTTCTACTTTGATCACCCGTAAACGATCTGCACTTTTGACCGCCACCTGATCTTCAATTTTCTGGTGTTTGGTATTAGGTCGACGTCTTAAGGTCAGACTGATTGCCGCAACTATGCCAACCAGCAGGATGACAGCCGCAATTTCAAAGGAATAGGCATATTCTGTGTATAGCAGCTTACCCAGCTCAGACACATTACTATAATCTGCACCATGGCGCTCAGGCGGGGTAAAACTGGTGGCATCAAAGTGGCTGCCACCAACAACAAAAAAGATAATGGCAAACATCACCAGAGCTACGAGCAATGCTATAGGCAGATTTTTTACAAAGCCTTTTTTTAGTTCTGCCAGGTTGACATCCAGCATCATGACTACAAACAGGAAAAGCACCATGACTGCGCCCACATAAACTATGATCAGGATAATCGCTAAAAATTCCGCTTCTAATAGTAACCAGACCGCTGCCGAGGCAAAAAACGTCAGAACCAAAAAGAAGGCTGCTCTAACTGGATTATGGACAGTTATCACCATTAAGGCAGACAACACCATAAAGGCTGAAAATAAATAAAAAACAATTGTTTCCATAAATTATTCCACACAGGGCAAGCTCTAAGCCCACCGGTTTATATTTGCTCTTTAGCGATATTTTGAATCTTCAGCTCTGTCGGCCGCAATTTGTTCTTCATATTTATCACCAATCGCCAGAAGCTTTTCTTTGGTCATAAACAAATCACCGCGTTCCTCACCATGGTATTCGAATATCCGGGTTTCTACAATGGAATCCACAGGACAGGATTCTTCACAAAAACCGCAGAAAATACACTTGGTCAGATCAATATCATAACTTTTAGTTCTTCGTGTACCGTCTTCACGCTCTTCAGATTCAATACTTATGGCCAGCGCCGGACAAATTGCTTCGCATAATTTACAGGCGATGCAGCGTTCTTCACCATTAGCATAACGGCGCAGAGCGTGCAGGCCTCTAAAACGATATGACTGCGGGGTTTTCTCTTCCGGATACTGTACCGTTACTTTTTTCTTAAAAAGATAACGCCCGGTCACGCTCAAGCCTTTAAAGAGTTCTGCCAAAAACAGACTGTTAAAAAATTGAGTCAATTGCTTCACCAAACTATCTCCAGCATAATATTTCCAACCGTCTTAACCATTAGCCCTTAACAAACCAGGGTGCTATTTCTGCGTAATACATAATGCCAATCACATAGATCCAGACAATTGTGATGGGTATAAAGACTTTCCAGCCCAGACGCATAATCTGATCATACCGATAGCGCGGGAAAGTTGCTCTGAACCATAAGAACAGGAACATAAATATGGCCGTTTTAGCTAATAACCAGATGATACTGGAACCCGCCAGGAAACTTGAACCAAGACCTAAAAAGCTGACACCCTGAAAAGGTGATAACCAGCCTCCCATAAACAATAGAGCCGCCAGAATGGAAATCAGGATCATATTGG
>CBDTVA010000131.1:0-7267 GCA_965363935.1 uncultured Gammaproteobacteria bacterium
TTGGGATCCTTTACCTGATTGTTCAGTAAGTGGCTATCCAATGAGTGTGCAGTTTAATGATTATTATACCGGTAGCATAGCCATGCAGTCATTTAAACTCTATGATACCGATAATATTGAAATGACAAATACCAGAATATTAACTCAGGCAACGGATCCCAATGCACGTTTTTCTGCCTATGAATTTGCACTTTTCCCTTTAGAAAGATTGAACTGGAACAGTAACTACAGAGCAGAATTTATTTATACTGAAGATAATGAACTGAAAAATAAAACCTGGTTTTTTAAAACCAGAGCAACACTCTATCCCTACTATCAAGTTGAAAGTAATAATCAAACATTGCAGGTAATATCTGGCAAACCATATGTAATTTATATTCAACCAACCGACTGCAATGACACTTTCAACGGTTATAATTATTCTTATTCCGGGCTCAGCGTTGATTCGATAGGGTTTAATGATTTAAATTCCATCTATGTCCAGGTATCCGGGGCGATAGGGAATAGTATGACCGTTAATCTGAATAATAATACCAGCTTTACCATTGTTATATCTGCAACCGATTCAGCTCTATCAAACACCAGCATTCCAGCTGAATTGAGAAACTCAATAATTGACTTTGGAGATCAGTTTGGTATCAGGCGACTTTACTCGAAGATATCTTTACGGAACGTCCTCTGCCAGTTTTCCGCCACTTGTTGACGTACAAGCTGTTTAGCCGTGTTCGTTTCTGCGGCAGGGATAAAATACCGATCCTTTAATCTTTTTCCTTTGCCGGCGTATCGAAATGTGGTCGATAGAGACATCCCGTAGTCATGTCCTGCCATAGCAACACAGTCATTAATAATGAAAGGTGTACCCACTTCTTTTCCATGCAGTTCATTATTGATTGCCTGCACAACAACACGAGCCTGATTACTGGCAATATAACCGGTCTTAGGCATAGGAGAACCGTCAACGCTATCCCCAATAACATAGACATCATCATGCTTGGCTGAACTGAAATCTAAAAAGTCAACAGGGCACCATTTATCATCGGCCAGATCATTTTGTAAAGCAAACTGTCCTGCCTTTTCCGGAGGAATGATATTAATGACATCCCCCTTATGGGTTTGTCCGTCTGAGGTAATGACTGCGTGATTACTGGCATCCAGTTTTACGACCTTACCCCCTTCTTTACTTGGCACCCACTCAATCATGCTGTTGTCTGTGCCATAACCGAACTTCTCTTTCCAATAATAGGTGTAGTTATTAGAAAGCACAAAACTGTCTTTACTATCAAGAATCAGTATTTTTGCCGTTGGATTCATTTCCTTGAACATTGCTGCAATAAAAGAGGCCCGCTCATAGGGTGCAGGCGGGCAGCGATAGTGATTTTCTGGTGGGGCAATAATCAGGGTGCCCCCTTTTTTCATAGCGAGAATTTGATTACGTAGGTTCATTGTTTGTCTACCGGCATCGTAAGCCGACGGAAATTCACCCTCTGCCAGTTCTTTGTTAAATCCTTCTATGGCCTCATAATTGTGTGTAGGACCTGGTGAAACAATCAGTTTGTGATAACTGAGCACATCACCTTTTTCCAGTCTCACCTGTTTATTGTCATAGTCTATAGCCGTCGCTTTATCATGGATCACATTGATATTATAACGTGTTTTTAAGGTGGTATAGGTCACCATTAAATCTTCCAGTGTTATCCAGCCGGGTATCACTTCATTACTACCTGGACAGAAGATATATTGTGAATTGGGCTCAATGATAGTTATTTTAACATCGGCATTGAGTAAACGAAGATATTTTGCCGCCGAAGCACCTCCGATACCACCACCCACAATAACAATATGAGCAGCGCTTTTTGAAAAAGCAATTCCTGACGCACCGAGTAATCCATAAGAGGCAGCACCTGCGCCTAATATCCGCAGCACTTGACGACGAGAGATACCGCTTTTCTTATCAAGATGTTTTTTATCGAATTGTTTATCCATGTTGATTACTCAGCCCCTTTATTCATTTTTGCCCAGTCAGGTACGATAACATCTTTGTGACCTTTTTCCTGACTCCACGGTACAGACTTTTGTGCAGAAAAAAAGCCCGCCATTGCTTCTATTTCTTCATCAGTTATAGGCTGCGTAATGATCCCCATAACAATAAACTCGTTAGCATCTTTGGTTTTGTACTCTTGCATTTTTTCAATGAATTCCTGTTTATCCATACCGGCCAGGGGCGGGATAATATCATTGAATTCCGCACCGAAAGTACCATGACAGGCACCGCATTGGGCAGATAAAAGCCAGGCAGAAGGCATGGGGAATTTTTTAGCCAGGGAAAAATTTTCCTCAAGTGTCAAGCCGCCAATTATATCCTCTGCAGCCAGGGAATTTGAACTGCTTAGACTACTTGCTAGAAGCAAAAAGGGAAGTAATAGCTTTTTCATTTTTCAATCCTTATTAGATGCGAAAAAATGTTATCCATAGGTTATATTTCATTAGCCTGATGTTTTTATTGTTAGAGCCTGACAAGATCAAATTGTAAAATATAATTTTAAGAAATACTAGGTTATTTCATGGTATTTACCATATTTATCGTAGTAAAAGTTGTAATTATTTACACTACTTAGCAATACAAGGGAAAATACTTATTATTTTGCTCAATAAATTATGACATTCCCATACGTCACTGTAATACCATATATTTTTCATGGATAATGTTTTAATAATTAACAATCTTAATGGTAGATATTAACTTAATACCTTGCTTTTTATATGTTATTAATTGGTTTTTAAACTATTATTAAAAAAAAATTGTTTAAAGGTTGTTTTGAGATAGTAGTTCTAATATTATTAAGCAAAGATTATCTTATTGAGTCTAAAAATTTGGTTTAAACATCGGCTGTCGTCTGGGTCTGTATTTGTTAAGAATGAAATTAAAAACCACAATTTTTAGTGCGAACCAAAGGAAGCTTAAGAGCAATTCTGCTCACCTATTAAAATTTTGATTTAATGTTTTAGGAGACGACGATGGAAGAGCTGTCTGAAGAAGAGCAGAAAAAAATCCTTGAAAGTTCACCGAAAGGAACATGGGCAATCATGTTTATCTATGGGGTATTATTCACCGTAGGTTTTCTCTATTTCTGGTTTGAGCTGTTTGTGGCTCGCGGCCCGGTTAATTAAAGGAGATTAACAGTATGGCAATTCATATTGATCCACTTGAAAAGAAGTGGATAATCATGATCACCGCTATTGTACTTCTTACCTGGGTACTCATTATTTATTTTGCAGCGGTAGAAAATGTACACCCACCCAGCAATGTAGAAGTGATTGATTCAGCTCGTTTGCACCTTTCCTCCGGAGTAGGTGGTGATGAGTTTATGGAAGATAAGCTGGGTATTCATAGAGATTCTGATGGTCTGCTGGTGGTGACGATGGTTGCTGCACGCTATGGCTTCTATCCACAACATCTTGAAGTGCCTATTAATACGCCCGTCAAGTTTAGAATTGCTTCATTTGATGTATTACACGGTGTGTTAATTCCGTTTAGTAATATGAATACTATGGTGGTTCCAGGTTATGTATCGGAATTAACCACCAGTTTTACCAGACTTGGTGACTTTCCTTTGATTTGTGATGAGTATTGCGGACTTGCCCATGCATATATGTACGGCATGATCAAAATTGTGCCTAAAGATGAATTTAAATTAATTGCGGGGGTTAACTAATGGCAACATCATCACTTCCATCCAGTGATATTGCTTTATCGGCTGAAACCACTGACTCCACTAATAAGCTTGCTTTCTGGAATTTCTTTGTTGCCTTTGCGGCCTTTGCCTTAGCTTTGCCAATGGGTGCTTATCAAGTACTTGAACGCAGTGGAATGTTTCCGGCAATTGAAAGTGCAGTGGTGTATTATGCATCGACTTCAACACATGGTGTCTTGATGGCTTATGTGCTGAGTACCTATTTTATTATGGGCTTTGGTTATCACACTGCTGTGCACAGCCTGAAACAAAAACTATGGGCACCCACATTTGCCTGGGCGGGTTTCTGGATGTCAACCATTGGTGTAATACTGGCTGCCATACCTTTACTGACCGGAAAAGCATCGATATTGTATACCTTCTATCCACCTGAATTTGCAGATCCCATTTTCTATATTGGTGCTGCAATGCTGATCGTTGGTTCCTGGTTCTGGTGTATTGTGATGGTTGTTTCCACCGTTCAGTGGAAGAAAACCAATCCCGGTAAACCAATACCATTGATTATGTATGGCACGGTGTTGAATGCCTTATTATGGTTGTGGACCTCTATGGGCGTTGCCTCAGAAGTGGTTTTTCAGTTAATTCCCACTTCACTGGGATGGGCAGATACATTAGATCCTGGATTATCAAGAGTACTATTCTCTGAAACCTTGCATGGAATTGTTTATTTCTGGTTATTTCCTGCTTACCTGGTGATGTATACCATTTTGCCCAAAGAAATGGGCGGCAAATTATTCAGTGATGAAATGGCCCGCGTTGCTTTTGTGATGCTCTTTATCTTTTCCGTACCCATTGGAGTGCACCATTTATATATGGACCCAATGATTGCTGCAGGATGGAAATTATTACATATGTTTGGCACCTTTATGGTTGCTGTACCCACTTTGATTACAGGTTTTACCATCATTGCCACAATGGAAATTGCCGGCCGTTTACGTGGCGGGAAAGGTCTTTTTGGCTGGATTAAAACACTGGACTATCAAAACCCTGTTGTTCTGGCATCCACTCTCTCGCTGGTGATGCTGACCGTCGGTGGATGGGGTGGAGTGATCAATGCCGCATACTCTTTAGATGCTTTGATTCATAATACCCAATGGGTACCCGGACATTTTCATTTAATCTATGGTGGTACGACCATTATTATGTATTTTGCTGCGGCTTACTGGCTGTGGCCTAAAATGACAGGGCATCAATTGTTTTCTAATAAGCTCGTTGTTCTTCAATTGTGGCTATGGTTTATTGGTATGTGGATTACAACGATGCCATGGCATTATCTGGGACTGGTCGGACAACCTCGACGTGTGGATACATTGCAAGCCTATCAGCAGGCAGAAGAGTTAGTCAGGTCATGGGACTTCTCCATGCTGATCATGAATTTTGGAGCAATTACTCTTTTGATATCAGGACTTATGTTTGTCTATATCCTGTTCATGACATCGCGTCAGCCAAAAGTCAATGAGGCAGATCGGGAAGTAAGCTATGCTGAAGCGATTCATCCTCCCCTGCAAGTACCCAATCTATTAAATAGCTTGAGTTTCTGGAACTGGACAATGTTGATTTATTTAGTCGCAAGCTATGGTTATCCGGTATTACAATTCTGGTTTATTGGTACACCTGAATCACCAGCATGGGGCTATTAAAGGAAGTTGAATGATGAAAGTATTTAAGAAAACACTAATTACACTGGCATTGTTTGGATTTTCAACAGGGATGGCACTGGCCAGTGAGGACCGAGTCAAGGAACGCTCCGGTCCTTCCTCTAATATCGCCTGGGATGTACCGCAAATTCTCTTTGTGCAAGGTGGTGATGCGGAGCGAGGTAAGGCACTCAATAGCAAAATGATGTGCAGTGCCTGTCATGGTGAAGAGGGAGTTGCGGCCGCTCGGAACTGGCCCAGTATGGCAGGGCAAAAAGCCAATTACACTTATAAAATGTTAATTGATTATCGAGATGAAAAACGTGTTGATACACAAACATCATCTTTGATGGTAAAATTGGCACAACAGATGAGTGAACAGGATATGGCTGACATTGCTGTTTATTATGAAAGTTTTCCTTTACCCCCGGCCACTCGTCCAAAGCTTGCCAGTAAAGAAGAAGTGCAAAAGATTATGCCTTTGCTGAAAAAGGGTGATGGCAAGCGTATGATACCTCCTTGCTTTTTGTGCCATGAATCGGGTGGCAAAAGCAGCGAGAGAGATATACCCGCAATATTAGGACAACGTGCAGAGTATTTTCGTAAAACCATGAATGAATATAAGGATGGCACTCGGCACAATGATATTTATGCACGAATGCGCTTTATTTCTGCAGTCTTATCGGATGATGAAATTAACGCGTTGGCTCAATATTTTGCGCAAAAGGGTGTAGAGTGAGTTAATACAGGATAAGGTGGAGCAAGCAATAAGCGTATTTATTGTTTCGATAATAAAACACAAAAAGGATGGCTCTAATACAGCCATCCTTTTTTATTTTACTTTTTGTTACTAAGAATGAGATAAACCTATTACTGAAAAAAAGAAAGATCACTGTTATCAATGTGGTCTTGATAATCCTAAAGATGAAATCATTAGTTATACTGTTTTAGGCCATAAAAGATCCTTTTGCTGTTATGGTTGCCGGGCGGTTGCAAAAACCATTGTTGAATCCGGGAACGAGGATTTTTTTCGTTATCGAGATGAGCCCGATGGTAGTACGGGTGCCGCTAGCCTGCCTGATTTTCTGGATAAATTGACAGTTTATGATAATCCGGAAGTTCAAAGGAGTTTTGTAAGGCAAAAAAATGATGGCATTAAAGAAGCCTTTTTAATTTTAGAAGGCATTCGTTGTGCAGCCTGTGTCTGGCTCAATGAACAGCATTTAAGGACTATTGATGGTGTACTGGCTGTCAATATGGATTATACCAGCCATCAGGCAAGAGTCTCCTGGGACCCGCAACGTGTTGAGCTGTCTGACGTTCTACAGGCCATTGCCTCTATCGGATATAAGGCTCATCCCTTTGATCCAACTCAACGAGAAAAGCTTTTGCAGGAACAAAAACATAAAAGCGGCACCCGGTTGCTTTTTTCCGGTTTTCTCGGCATGGAGGTGATGGGAAGAGCCATTGCTGGCTACTGGATGGGTGGTGTTGATGCACAGGGTAATCTTGAGCTATGGGAAATTATCGGGCGCTGGACAGATTTCACTATTGTCACCATTATGCTGTTCTATTCCGGTGCTAATTTTTATATTTCTGCCTGGCGAGATTTAAAAAATAAACAACTTGGTATGGATTTACCGATTGTTATTGGCTTGACGACGGCTTATGTCGGCAGCTTTATTGCAACTCTGCAACAGGCTCATGAAGTCTATTATGATTCCATTGCCATGTTTATTTTTTTAATGCTGGCGGCGCGAATTTATGAATTGCAAGGACGTCTTCTGGCAGGTACCTCCCTGGACAGATTACTCAAGGTTGTGCCAAAAACTTATGCAGTGAAAGAATCGGTATTCCCGTTTGTTAAATTTCCCGGTG
>CBDTVA010000132.1:0-7246 GCA_965363935.1 uncultured Gammaproteobacteria bacterium
CTCTCACAAAACAAATTACGTAAATATTGCCAGAGCAACTTCCTCTCTTTTATGCGTATGCGTGAGTGGCGTGAACTTTATCAGCAATTGTACTCCCAGACCAGGGAATTGGGATTTCGTTTTAATACACTACATTCTCATAGTGGCAAGTCTGGCAAGTCTGGCAATGAAGGTGAAGATAAACTGGATTATGCGGCAATACATCAGGCATTGTTGAGCGGCTTTCTGGGAAATATCGGCTTTAAAGAAGATAAAAACGTCTATTTGGGGGCGCGCAATATCCGCTATGGTATTTTTCCCGGTTCCAGCCTGTACAAACATAAACCCAAATGGATTATGGCTGCCGAGATAGTGGAGACCTCGGCGATTTACGCCCGTACGGTCGCTGGAATTGAACCGATCTGGCTGGAACATCAGGCAAAACATCTACTCAAACATCATTATTTTGACCCCTTTTGGGAGGCTAAATCAGGTCAGGTGTCTGCCTGGAGTAAAGTCAGTCTGTATGGACTGGTGATTAACGCCAGAAAAAAAGTCAATTATGGTCCGATAGATCCTGAAGTCTGCCAGGAAATTTTTATTCGCGATGCCCTGGTTAGCGGAGAATATACCGATCAGAATCGCAATACACCACGTTTTATAAAACACAATATAGCCCTTATCCAGCAATTAGAGCACCTGGAGCACAAATCCAGGCGCAAGGATTTACTGGTGGATGATTTGGCAATTTTTGAATTTTATCAACAGCGTATCCGCCATGATCCGGAGCAAAACCACCAACAAAAGCAGCATTCAAATCGCCGTATTGCTGATACAAAAAAAGAATTTATTTATTCCCGTTCAGCCTTTGAACAATGGTGTAAAAAAATAGAACAACAGAACCCGCATTACTTATATTTAGAACAGGCGGATTTACTCAAAAAAGAGGTTGATCATATTTCCGATGAATTGTATCCCTCTGCCATTCTCAGCGGGGAATTGCAATTACCTCTGGAATATCACTTTTTACCGGGACATGCCCTGGATGGGGTTACAGTCGCTTTCCCTCTGGCGGTGATTAATCAGTTAGAGGAAGATGTGTTTGACTGGCTGGTTCCAGGCCTGATTCGGGAAAAAATAACCGTCTTATTGCGGGCTTTGCCAAAAGCGATTCGTAAGCAGTTTGTCCCTGTGCCAGACACAGTGACGGCTTTTCTTGAAAGGGGGAATTACCGGGAAGGTAAACTGATTGAACAGTTGACTGAATTTCTTAAGTCCAGGCTTTCTTACACTCTGGGAAATGCGCTGCAACATGAGCTGGACAAGAGCAGCAATGCTGATTTTGCAGAAAAAGTTCCTGAACATTTAAAAATGAATTTCAAAATTATTGATAAAGAGGGACATGAACTGGACAGCAATCGGGAGCTGCTGAAATTAAAACAGAAATGGGGTAAAAAAGCCCTGGCGCAGCTGGATGATCTGGAAGAGCATTCAGTCGAGCGCCAGAATATTTTGTCCTGGGATTTTGACTCGTTGCCCGAGCAAATGGAGATTGAAGGTCACGGTATGGTGATGACGCTTTTTCCAGCCTTGCAGGATGTGCAGCAAAATGTGGCCATAAAACTGTATGATCAGGAAATTATCGCTCGTGATCATCATAGTCAGGGGGTGTTTCGACTAGTAAAGCTGGCGTTAACTAAGGAGCTGAATTTATTACAGAAACAATTACCCGATATTAATAAAGCCTGTCTGATGTTCACTCCCTATGGCAGTTGTACGGATTTAAAACAGGATATGGTGGACGGCATTCTGATTAAAAGCATACGCCAGGCAATTGAAAAGGGGATTGGGGCTGGTGGAATAAAAAAATTGAGTGCTATTCGGGACAGGGCAGCCTTTGACAAATTACTGATGGCAGTGGACGCCGGGCTGGGACAAAGTAAAATCGAGGTATCTCAGGCTGTTGTCAATGCATTGCAGGGCAATCAAATGCTGGCTAAACTGCTGAAAGGTAATATTCCTTTTGATCTGCTCAATGCTCTTACTGATCTTAAACGGCAGCAAAGTCATTTAATCTACAGGGGGTTTGTTGCTCAGACCCCATTAGTCTGGTTAAAGCGCTTCCCCCGATATTTTAAAGGTATGCTTGCAAGAATTGACAAAGCTCGAAATGACCATCGTCGTGATGCATTGAATCAGGCGCAAATTACACCCTTATGGGAAAAGTATGAACAGCAGGCGGCTATACAAAATAATAAAAACCACCCGTCCGTGCAGTACTTTGCTGATAATCAGGGTCTGGAAGAATATCGCTGGTTACTTGAAGAATTGAGGATTTCCCTTTTTGCACAGGAACTTAAAACCTCCCAGCCGGTTTCAGTGAAGCGGCTGGAAAAGAAATGGCAAGAGTTATTGTAAGCTGTGCGCTTTTATGACAGCTTAAAGGACTTTTTGGCTAACTGGAAACAGTCATTCTTCCAGATGCAATCGGCTTGATCGCAATAGTCATTTTCTGCTGTGGCAAAACAGTCAAAATTTCCCTCTGTCGCCTGAATTTTTTTAACCAGTGAAACTTTACTGAGTTTGCCCGTTTTTAAACCATTTTGTTTGGCAATTCTTCTAATGTCCTGCATATTCATTTTTTGTTCACCATGCTTGATTGATAAAAGTTATTGAAAATAGTTACACTAAGTACTGATAAAATGACTGTAGTATAAATTTTTTTAAATACAATGAAAAAATAGAAAAAGAATGGTATTTTTTTAACTATGACTAAAATTTATGAAGGTCGGGTTATGCTGCACTAACCAGACCTTTTATAAAAAGAACACTCAACAAAACATGAAGAAACTAAAGTGAATGAAATTCGTTTTCGAATTGCTATCAGCGCACAGGAATACCTTCGATATTATCAGGGCGAAGTGGATTCAGTTCGGATAAAAACCACTGATGGACGCATTATCCAGTTTCCTGCCGGTGCTTTACAAAAATATGTCGATCAATCCGGTGTTAATGGCAGTTTCAGGATTGTCTTTGATGAAAATAATAAATTGCTGAGTTTGCAGCGGGTGTCAAGCTGATGCGCTGGCTTAAATTTTTCTCACTTGCTGTTTTTGCACAGCCAATACGCCAGAAAAGGTGTCGACTGAGGTTTTATCCGCCTTTTTGGTTAATGCGACTTAAAATTGTGCAATTGCAGGCTCACTGGAGAGTGGTGCGCATCAAGCTGCCTTTGACCGTGATTTCCAGAAACCCGGGAGGTGGTATGTTTGGTGGTTTCCAGGCATCTCTGGCTGATCCGATTGCGGCTCTGGCGTGCACAAAATTATTCCCTGGCTGTGAAGTCTGGACGCGCAATTTACAGCTGGATTTTATTCGTGAAGGTCGCACGGATCTGGAGTTACGCTTTGAAATATCGGATGAGCAACTCGCTGATATCCAATTGGAAATGCAGCAAAAAAATCGTGCCAATCCGGTTTTTGAGTATGGATTTTATGATGCTCAGGATATACTATGTACGCATATTACTTGTCGGGTTGCCATTAGACCGGAAGGTTATATTCCCAGGACCAGGAAGTAAGCAGAATTTGAAATAATGTTCTAGACTTAATTGTATACAGCAAAATAAATTTTCAGGAATATTCATATGAGCAACGATCCGGCAATCTCAAATGAGCCGCTGTACCTACTTCTCAGAGAAGGAAAGGTGGAAGAATTTAATCATAAAAAGCAGGCAGGTGAATTCTGTGATTTTAAGTCCTGTGATTTCCGATCGCTGGATTTAAGAGGTCTGGACGCAACGGGTCTGGATTTCAGAGGCGCTTATTTCAGAAAATGTGATTTAAGAGGGATAGATTTCCGGGGTTCCCTGATCGATGGTGCCAGTATTAACGGGGCTAAAATTTCGGGCGTTTATTTTCCGTTGAATATACCAGCAGAAGAAATTCTTCTCTCTCTTGAACATGGAACCCGCATACGGGTAGTGCATGAGAAAAAAGCTAAGAAATAATGGACTAATTGTGTCAAGGTACTAACCCGGATCATCCGGGTATTATCCCATATTTCTTTTAGCAGGCTTGTTGATAATCCATGGCAGGTGCAGTGATTAATTGTTGAATCATGCTGATGACGCTGCTTTGCTCGCTATTTCTAAACATAATGCCGATACCATTGTCTCTGCTATGAATAATTATGGCTTGAATTTGTGCCGGAGCACCTGATGAGTCGGGTAAATTCAGGGTAAGTTCTATATTTGCATGGTTACACAGCGATGTTGCCACTGTCTCAATAAACATGCCATCGTGACTGATATTAACTGCTTTGCCCCGTAATAGGCCCAAAGCAGGATAGTTGATGACAAGTGCCAGTGACACTGGTTTTCTATCATTCCATCTCTTATTCATAATGATACGCCCCTTGTGATTGCAAATTCCATTTTAAATGTATAAATAATACCTGTTTTTATATCAGGCTTTTATAGTTTAAGCACACATTAGCAAAATACCGGGCCGGTAATAATTGGGTTGATTACTGTCAGATTTGGGGAAATCCCTGATACTACTAGTATGTTATTGTTATCCGTTTGAGTCGATATCAATTTTTGCCGGCATATATAGTAGTTTTAACCAGCTCTGCTACAGAGCTGGCTTCCATTTTTTCCATCATGCGTGCACGATGTACTTCGACGGTTTTAATACTGACATTGAGTTCATGAGCAATGACTTTATTGGGCTTGCCTTCTGTAACTCGCAACATCACCTCATGTTCACGAGGAGTCAGTGACAGAATACGTTTATCAATGGACTCATTCTGGATAAATGATTCCATTGCTTCACTATTTTGTTTGAGTCCTCTTTGTACCGCATCCAGTAGAAGCTGGTCATTAAAAGGTTTTTCAATAAAGTCAAAGGCACCGCGTTTCAAAGCCCGGACTGCCATTGGGACATCACCATGACCGGTAATAAAAATTAACGGCAAAGCAATGCTTCTGTTATTCATTTCTTCCTGTGCTTCAAGCCCGCTCATACCCGGCATCCTGACATCCATGATGATACAACCGGGTTCGTTACTATAATGTTCCAGGAATTCATCTGCGCAGGTGAAAGTAGTGACTTTCAGACCTATGGATTCAATCAGCCAGGCGGTAGATTGTCTGACCGCATCATCATCATCCACTATAAAAACTATGGCTTCATTACTCATTATTATTTCCTAAAAGCTGTTCCGTAATTGGTAGAGTAAAACAGAATCGGGCACCCTGTTTTGTATTGTTTTCTGCATATAGTTTACCATCATGAGCTTCGATTATTGAACTGCTAATGGATAAGCCCATTCCCATGCCACTGGTCTTGGTGGTGAAAAATGGGTTAAAAATCCGCTTCAGCTTATCTTCACTGATCCCGTGGCCGCTGTCAATAACGCATAATTTGATAAGATCATTAGTAAATCGCCTGGTAGAAACCTTGATCGTCGGTTCTTCAATTCCTGACATTGCTTCAATGCCATTTTTTAGCAAATTGATCAGTACCTGTTCTATTTGAATAATATCGGCCAGTACGGGGGGCAGATCGTCCTCCAGTTCCAGGATCAGGCGGACGTTTTTATTTTTTAGCTGGGATTCAAGAAAACTGGTTACTTCATCGACGATATGATTAATTTCGGTATAAGTCTTATGCGTCTCGCCTTTACGCACAAAACTGCGTAAGCGGCGAATAATGCCTGCGGCACGATCAGCCTGTTGTGCGGTTAGTTGTAAGGCATTAACAATCTCCTCGGGTTCATTATTGCCCATCTGGATACGGCGTATACAGCCCTGCACATAGGTATGTATGGCGGACAGAGGCTGATTAAGTTCGTGTGCCAGACCGGAAGCCATTTCTCCCATGGTGGAGAGTCTGGCGACATGGGCCAGTTCGGCCTGATGAGTTAATGCCAGCTCCTGAGCATGGTGTCTTTCGTTGATCTCCTGTTCCAGAGATTCTTTAGACGCTTTCAAACGATGGTTGAGATCTCTTGATGAGCGTAAGTACATAATCAGAACGATAAGCAAAAAGCAAATGATCACAAAACTGATCCAATACTGGAGTCTGGCGGAGAAATTACTTTTACCGGGATTATCCTGCAATACAACACCGTTTGAAAAGAAAAAAAGTTCGTGCAAAACATTATAGTTTTGTGCAATACCCCAGCGACATTGCGGCAGGAAATAATCACTTGATTCACTGACATCCTTGTTGTTCTGATCGATGAGTAGGGAAACAATCTGATTGGCCAGTTTATCATCAATAAACCAGGCTTTTGCAAAAGCCCATTCAGGTATGAGTACAGAGCTGTGTAGAAATGGGGCTTGCCAGCCTTGACGGGGATTAATGAGCCTTAACTCAGCCAGTTGCTGTTGCTCAAGGTGTTTCTCTATTAATCCGGATTTGCTGATGATTGCATCTACTTTGCCATTTTGCAAATAGAGCATTAAAAGAGGCAGCTTGTAAATCTGTTCAATATGGATATTGGTATCAATGATCAGTCCATGGTTAAATAAAAATTTTTCCAGAAAAAGCCATGAAACTGAAGTGCCTGTAACTAATACGGCAATGTTTTTGTCCTTAAGATCCAGGAGGCGGGTTATATCGGAATTATCACTGCGAGTATAAACTGACAAGGCTTCTGAGGAAAAAGCATCGCCTGAATATGTTTCATTTCGGGTCAGTAAGCGCAAGATACCATAATCTTTTTCCAATATGAGATAGTTGATGGCGTCACTGACAACAAAGTCCAGTACATCATTGTCTAATTGCCTTTTCAATTGTTCAATAGTCAGAAACAGGGGCGTGAAGTGATACTCAGGATGACGATTTAAGCGCTCGAAGCTTAGTCGCCAGGAGGATTCCTTGAGTGAGGCAGGGGGATTCTGAGTCAAAATCCCTACGGTGAGATTTTGTTTGTCCTGGGCTGCATAAACAGGTAAGGTAAATAAAAAGAGGGCAGTAAGTGACAAAAAAAGCAGTAAAAATTGTGATGGCGGTCTTATGCTTATTATTGCTATCAAAAATAAATCCTTCCCGGAAATCCTTTAAACTCTTCAAGTTAGCTCAAGGCTGACTAAGAAGTTAGCTCAGGCAGATATTAAGTTGGCTTAAAGCTGATAACATAACGCTTAATGAGAGAAAGGTAAAGACCTGAAACCTGGTACACCGATACATCGGTGTACCAGGCTCCTAGGAGCCTGTCCGAGAATAGAAAGCCTACTGCGGAAAAGCTGATTTTGGCC
>CBDTVA010000133.1:0-7241 GCA_965363935.1 uncultured Gammaproteobacteria bacterium
AATAGGGCAACTATTCGCCTAAAATGATAGCAAAATCTGACTCAAAACAGCTTTCTCTCGCTACGGTGTCCATTCTCGGACAAGCTCCTAGGAGCTGTCTTTATTAAGATGGTAACAATCTTGAGTAATAAAATACCTGTTAGTTATATTCTGAAAAATAGAGTGATTGCAAAACTATGAGAAAGTATGTCCTGTTGTTAATTTTCTGTGGCTTTCTGGTGCAGTTAAGCGCTGTCAATGCAGGAGCATTTGAGCAGGGTCTTAAATCATTTCAACAAAAAGATTATGCTCAGGCAGAAAAATTCTGGTTACCTCTGGCAAAAGCCGGAGATGCCCGGGCCCAATTTAATCTGGCTCTGGTTCTACAAAAAAAGGAACAGACGGTGGGACAAAAAGAAAAAGTGACTGAATATCTGGCCATGAGCAAGGCAGAAGGTCTGGTTGATGGCTATTTTGTCACTTTTTCCAGCCCGCCCAAACTTGAATTAGCTGAAATGTCAGGAGACGCTCAGCGATTAAAAACAAAGTCAAAAAAAGAGTTAAAAACAGCAAGTACAGGGGTTAGTGAAGCTTTGGTTTGGCTTAACCAGCAACAAAAAAAAAGCTATACGCTGCAACTCGCGACAGGTAAAAGTAAGCAGCCTATGGAGAAAATGCACAAAAAACTGCTTTCCCGTAAAATTTTTGAGCAGCCTGAAACTCTTTATGTTCATAAAATTGAACAACAGGGGCAAGAAAAATCATCTGTTCGTTATGTCCTGACCTATGGCGTTTTTGAAACCTACCAGCAAGCGAAAGATCAAGTCAGTAAATTACCGGAATCATTACAAAAATCAAAACCATGGATTAGAAAAATTGCTACTTTGCAGTCTATAGCGAGTACTAAACAGCCGTGATCTAGGAAACAAAAATAAAAAACAAGCCTGTAAGTGAATTTAGAGGTCTTAATATATTGCCTTTAGCAAACTCCGGGATAGATCAAACTTTACCTACAGGTGTCATTTTTTTGGCATTTTTTTTTGCATTTGTTTTTTTGTAACGTGAAATTTGGCCGTTCATAGACTATAGTCAAGGATATAACATATTCTGGAACAAGATTTGCTTGTTATTTTTTATACTAAATAACTTATGCTTGATAAAGCAAGGCAAACGATCCGGTTCGAAATCGAATATAGATAAGGGCTGAAGCTTTCAGGATAATGTGCTTCAAAATAAACATTCTTAATATAAAGCAGGATTTTAAATATGGCGGATGAAGATCTGGATCTGGAGGGTGCTGAAGAAGAAGCACCTAAATCTTCGAAGAAAATGTTAATTATTATTATCGTTGGTGTGCTTTTGTTAGTAATAGTTGCTGTTCTGGGTACTCTGTTCCTGACAGACGTTTTTGATGATAAGCCAGAACAGACTGAAACATCACAGAGTACTGACGGTGAAGCTGATGAGACATCAGAGTCTGAAGATGCTGCTGAAGGAGAGAGCTCAAAAAATAAAGCAGAACTTTCATACTTGCCGCTTGAGCCGCCTTTCGTGTTAAATTTTGAGGGTAAGAGCAAAGCGCGATATATGCAAGTTGGCCTGGAAGTCTCCACAACAAGTGAAAAAGCTCAAGCTGCTGTTAAAAAACACATGCCTGTAATCCGAAATGAAGTTGTACTTTTGCTTAGTGGACAAAAGTACCAAGAAATGGTTACTCCCGACGGTAAGGAGCAACTCAGAGCGGAATTAATTGAAACGATTAATAATATACTTAAGCAGCATAAAGTAAAAAAAGGTATCGATAATATTTATTTCACCAGTTTTGTTATGCAGTAGGCAGGGCGAGAAAAGACTGTGACAGACTTACTATCACAAGAAGAAATTGATGCGTTGCTGCACGGTGTTGATGACGGCGATGTTGAAACAGATGACGTAGATGTAATGGATGGCGAGGCCAGGGGATACGACTTTAATAGTGAAGACCGTATTGTCCGGGGCCGGATGCCAACACTGGAAATGATTAATGAACGTTTTGCCCGATATTTACGTATCAGCATGTTTAACATGCTGCGGCGTTCCACTGAGATTTCAGTCGGTGGTATTCAAACACTGAAATTTGGTGAATATATCCATACTCTTTTTGTTCCCACAAGTCTCAACCTGATTAAAATGAAACCTCTCAGGGGTACCGCTTTACTGGTCATTGAACCAACGCTGGTGTTTATTCTGGTTGACAATTATTTTGGTGGCGAAGGTAAGTTCCATGCCAAAATTGAAGGGCGTGAATTTACCCCGACTGAGCAGCGTGTAATTCATATGTTTATGGAGATTTGTTTCGTCGATTTGATCAAAGCATGGTCTCCTGTTATGCCTTTAAAGTTTGAGTTTTCCAGTCGGGAAGTCAATCCGCAGTTTGCCAATATTGTCAGTCCGACAGAAGTGGTCGTGGTCAGTAGTTTGCATGTCGAATTGGAAGGTGGTGGTGGTAACATTCATATTTCCATGCCGTATTCGATGTTGGAGCCAATACGAGAATTGCTCGATGCAGGTATTCAGAGTGATAAAAGTGATGTTGACGATCGTTGGTCTCAGGCATTGGGAGATGAAATTAAATCTGCTGAAGTGGAATTATCATCAATATTGGCCAATACCTCGTTATCACTGAGGGAAGTCATGGCTCTGAAGGAAGGAGATATTATACCGATCTCTATTGAAGATGAAGTCAGCGTATTTGCTGAAGGAATACCCGTTTTTAAAGCAAACTATGGAACACACAATGCACATTATTCAGTGAAAATTTTGGACAAAATGGATAGACCTTCACATCATGAAACAGGAATCCCTTTTCTGGATGATGCCTTTGTAACAGATAAGGCTGAAGTAGCAGGGGATGTAAAAGCCTTACCTGATCAAAACAATTGAAAGATATGAACGTAGCTGGAATTGAGCAATGAATGATGAAACAGAAAATGCGGAAACGGAAGAAGATCCCTGGGCAGAGGCTATGAATGAACAGGCTGAGGCTGAAACAGAAGCTGCCGGATTTGAAAACCTGCAAGATGATGGCGTTGGTGCGAATGATGATGAGATCAACCTGGATGTTATTTTAGATGTTCCGCTTGATATATCAATGGAAATCGGACGCACCAAAATCAGTATCAGAAACCTGTTGAAATTAAACCAGGGTTCAGTGATTGAACTGGATCGGTTAGCAGGTGAGCCTATGGACGTCCTGGTTAATGGCACACTGATTGCCCATGGTGAAGTTGTTGTCGTTAATGATAAATTTGGTATTCGTCTGACGGACGTTATCAGCCCTGTAGAACGTATTAAAAAGCTCAAATAATTTTGACTGATTTCAAACCTGTAGAAAACGCCTTATATTTTGTTGTAATATTTTTATCTATATGGGCGTGTGCTGATTTTTGTTGGGCAGAGAGCCCACAGCAGGAAAAAAGCCCTCATCAGATAGGGGACCGAAGTCTGGCCGGGGAAGTATCCCCTGTCCAGGAAAAACAAGCAATATCCCAACAGCCACAAAGCAATACTTTGCCGGCAGATAAAAAGCCATTTTCCTTTCTGTCAAACCAAGCCGCATCCGGCCCTGGAAAAAATCCGGCAAAACAAGAGCCTGTGACAACTTCGGATGCTCTGAGTGTGTCCATCGGACTTATTTTTATATTGTTGCTCATTTTCTCCCTGGCCTGGTTTATGAGAAAAATGGGCTATAGTAATATCTCTGGACAGGGGCAATTAAGCATTCTTGCTACCCTTAATCTGGGACAGAAAGAAAAAATTATCCTGCTGCAGGTTGGTCAGCAGCAAATGCTGGTTGGTATTACAGCAACGCAAATAAATACCCTGCATGTACTGAAAGAGCCGCTGGAATCAATAGAAACGCAAGCAGGGAAGGAGGATAAAAGTCACTTTGCAAATAAACTGACTGAGATTTTGAAATCCTATCAGCCAAAAAACGGGTCATGATATAGACTGGTAAAGGTATAAACAGAGTAATTGCTATAATGAATAAACTGAAAAATATACATTTTCCTTCTCTCTGCTATAAATCCCTGTTCAGACTCTTGCATACTAAAGGTTTTGCGGTGGGGCTGATACTTTCCATATACCTGTTTTCCGGCATCGTTTCGGCTGCACAAGGTCTTGATGCCTTAACGATAACTTCTGCTGCCAGTGGTGAACAAACCTACACTGTGACCATTCAGGCCATGGTACTCATGACGGTCATCACACTATTACCGTCCATGCTGCTTATGATGACTTCCTTTACCCGAATTATTATTGTACTGGCTATTGTTCGACAGGCAACTGGCCTGATGCAGGCACCCCCGGCACAAGTTCTGGTTGGGTTAGGAATTTTTATGACGATGTTTATTATGGCACCAGTATTTGATCGTATGTATAACGATGGTTTTAAACCTTATCTGGATGATCAAATTGGCGTGGAAACAGCGCTTAAACGTGCTTCCATTCCTCTGCATGAATTTATGATGGATCAAACCCGGGAAAAAGATCTGACCATGTTTACTGAAATTGCCAATGAAGGACCCTACCAGACCCCGGCAGATGTTCCGTTTAGCGTATTAGTTCCATCGTTTGTTACCAGTGAATTAAAAACGGCTTTTACCATAGGATTTCTTATTTTTATCCCTTTTTTGATCATCGATCTGGTTGTCGCCAGTGTCCTGATGTCTATGGGAATGATGATGTTATCGCCATTGATTGTTTCCATGCCATTTAAGCTTATGTTGTTTGTACTGGTGGATGGCTGGTCAATGATAATGGGAACGCTGGCTTCCAGCTATTATATTTGACAACTCTTTGTTCTCAACAGTTTGTTTATAGCTTTATGTTTTTAACTTTTGTTTATAGCTCTTTGTTTATAGCTTTTTGTTTTTAGCTCTTTGTTTACAAGAAAGGCGGAGGAATAATTTATGACACCAGAATCTGTTTTGGATATTTTGCAGGGTGCGGTTTATCTTATTATTATTTTATTGCTGATTATTTTACTCCCGGCTCTGGTGGTTGGCTTACTGGTCAGTATGTTCCAGGCAGCCACCCAGTTAAACGAACAAACTTTGACCTTCATTCCCAAACTACTGGTCACCTTTGGTGTGCTTATGTACGCTGGTCCCTATATGCTGGGACGTTTGACCGAGTTTATGAATCAAATGTTTATTAAGATCCCGCTCTATCTCAGCGGTGGTTAATGTGTTCAGTACTGCTGAAATAACTGCTTTTGTGGGCGCATTGATCTGGCCCTTCATTCGAATCGGTGCCATGATGATGGTCGCACCCGTTTTTTCAGCTCAATCTGTTCCGATTAAATTACGTGTTGCCGCAGCAATAGCGATCAGCATTGTTGTGATACCGGTCTTACCGCCTTTGCCTCTTGTGGATTTTATAAGTGGTGATGCCTTTTTGATTGCTATTCATCAGGTTCTGATTGGTGCCATTATGGGATTCTCCCTGCAACTGGCTTTTAATTTATTTGTCATGTCAGGGCATATCCTGGCAATGCAGGCTGGCCTGGGTTTTGCTATGATGAACAGTCCTCAGGATGGAATTCAGGTTACAGTGGTTGGGCAGCTTTATTTAATGCTGGCGACGCTATTATATCTGGCGATGGATGGTCATTTGATCCTGATTCGGGAAGTTCTGAACAGTTTTAACACACTGCCTATTGGAACCAGCGGTATCTCACCCTCGGGGCTCTGGATGCTGGTCAGCTGGGGGAGTACCATGTTTCTCAGTGCTGTTATGATGGTACTACCTGCAATTACTGCTTTACTGATGGTTAATGTCAGTTTCGGGGTCATGTCAAAAGCTTCTCCGCAGCTTAATCCTTTTTCAGTTGGTTTCCTGATTACCATTGTTCTGGCTTTTGCAATTATCTATATTACCATGCCCACGTTGATCCCGTATTTTGAAAAAGTCATGACCAGTATCTTCCAGTTAATCGAGGATATTTTGCAGCATAGTGCCTCATATCGCACAGTGTTACTTTCTGGGACAATGGCAGGAATTGGCTAATGGCAGAAAATGAAGATGGTCAGGAGAAGTCGGAAGAACCCACGTCGAAAAAACAATCTGAGGCGCGCAAGAAAGGCCAGATTCCCCGCTCCAAGGAATTAACGACTCTATTAATGTTGATCATGGCCATAATAGGGCTAATGATTTTTGCGCAAGACATGATAGGGGTCATTACTGATACCATGCGGACAAATTTTACGGTCGATCGGACTACTCTTTTTGATCCCAACCAGTTAATTTTACATTTTAAAGGTGAATTAACTGCTATGATCAAGGCAACATTGCCTTTTTTTGCCCTGTTAATTATTACCGGTATTTTATCCAGCGCCCTGCTGGGTGGTTTTAATTTTTCTTCAGAGGCATTAGTTCCCAAATTAAGTAAAATGAATCCCATTAAAGGAATCAAGAAAATTTTTGGCACTCAGGGCCTGATAGAATTAGTAAAAAGCATTTTTAAAATTATGCTGCTTGGGACCATTGCCGTGCATTTTATCTGGCAGGCTAAAAATGAATTGTATGGGCTGTCAAGCGAATCATTCCCCGGTGCTTTCGTTCATGCGATGGAATTAATTGCCTGGCAATTTTTACTGGTTTCTCTGGGGATGATTATTGTTGCTGCGATTGATGTCCCGTATCAATTATGGACTAACAAGAAACAGTTGAAAATGACCAAGCAGGAAGTCAAGGATGAATCTAAAAATACGGAGGGCAACCCGGAAGTAAAAGGGCGCATTCGGCAATTACAACGTGAAATGGCGATGCAGCGTATGATGGGCGATGTGCCCAAAGCCGATGTGATCATCACAAACCCGACACACTATGCGGTGGCCTTACAGTATGATCCTGAAGGTTCCGGCGCACCGGTTATGCTGGCCAAAGGGGTTGATCTGGTTGCCTTGCAAATTCGCAATGTGGCGAAGGCTCATGATGTCCCGATCCTGGAGGCCCCCCCTCTGTCCCGGGCAATTTATCACTCGGTTGAAATCGGTCAGGAAATTCCTGCCGGCTTATATGTCGCTGTTGCTCAGATACTGGCTTATATATTCCAGTTGAAAAACGGTGATATAGATGAAAGCATGAAACCCGATATGACTGATTTACCCATACCGGCTGAATTCAAACGCTAGTACTGGCTGCAAATACTCTGAATGACATCTACATTCTGTTGGTCTTGAATTGTTTCATGGAGGAGGTTCAAAAAGTGGAGCAGA
>CBDTVA010000134.1:0-7235 GCA_965363935.1 uncultured Gammaproteobacteria bacterium
CTTTTCCTGATGGTACAAAACTAGTGACAGTGCACAATCCCATTGTTTAAACTGACTGATTAAACGATTTCACATCAAACCTGTTACAGGAGTGCCCCCATGATACCAGGCGAATATTTTATTGATGAAGGTGACATTGAACTTAATGCCGGAATAAAAACCGTTTCTGTTGTAGTCGCAAATAGCGGAGATCGCCCTATTCAGGTCGGCTCTCATTACCATTTTTATGAAACCAATAAAGCGCTGCACTTTGAACGAGAAATCTGCAAAGGCTATCGTCTTAACATCCCGTCTGGAACAGCCATTCGCTTTGAGCCTGGACAGGAACGTAAAGTCGAATTAGTCGCATACCGGGGAGCAAGAAAAATTTATGGTTTCAATGGCCTCATTATGGGACCACTGGAGACACAGTTATGAGTAAAATTTCCAAACGAGCCTATGCTGAAATGTACGGACCGACTAAAGGTGATCGCGTTCGTCTGGGCGATACTGAACTCATATTAGAAGTTGAGGCAGACCACACCATCTATGGTGATGAAGTCAAATTTGGCGGCGGCAAAGTCATTCGTGACGGCATGGGACAAAGTCAGGCCTGCTCTGCAGATGTGGTTGATGTGGTAATAACCAATGCCCTGATTGTTGATCACTGGGGTATCATTAAGGCCGATATTGGTATTAAAAATGGCCGCATTGCCGGTATAGGTAAAGCAGGTAATCCGGATACACAACCCGAAGTCAGTATTATTGTGGGTCCTGGTACTGAAGTCATTGCGGGTGAAGGTCAGATTGTCACCGCTGGCGGTATTGATTCTCATATTCATTTTATCTGTCCGCAACAAATCGAAGAAGCACTGATGTCCGGTGTGACCACCATGTTTGGCGGCGGTACCGGACCGGCAACCGGTACCAATGCCACCACCTGTACCCCCGGCCCATGGAACCTGCATCGCATGTTGCAGGCAGCGGATGAATTTCCCATGAATTTAGGCTTTATGGGTAAGGGCAATGCCAGTCAAAAAGAACCTCTGAGAGAACAGGTCGCTGCCGGGGCTATGGGCCTGAAACTACATGAAGACTGGGGCACAACGCCAGCGGCTATTGATACCTGCCTGAGTGTTGCAGATGAGATGGATGTGCAGGTTGCCATTCATACCGATACCCTCAATGAATCAGGCTTTGTAGAAGATACCCTCGCCGCGTTTAAACACCGGGCAATTCACACCTATCATACCGAAGGTGCTGGCGGTGGTCATGCACCCGATATTATAAAACTCTGTGGTGAAGCCAACGTGCTGCCTTCAAGTACCAACCCGACCCGCCCTTTTACCATCAACACGATTGATGAACATCTTGACATGCTGATGGTGTGTCACCACCTGGATGCCAGTATTGCGGAAGATGTCGCCTTTGCTGAATCAAGAATACGTCGTGAAACCATTGCCGCAGAAGATATTTTACACGATCTGGGTGCCTTCAGTATGATCGCTTCTGATTCACAGGCTATGGGCAGAGTCGGTGAAGTCATTACCCGTACCTGGCAGACGGCCCATAAAATGAAAGTCCAGTTCGGTGCTCTGCAAGGCGATTCAGAACGAAATGATAACCGGCGCATTAAACGCTATATTGCCAAATACACGATTAATCCGGCAATTACTCATGGTATAGCTCATGAAGTGGGCAGCATTGAAGTGGGCAAGCTTGCGGATCTGGTTTTATGGAAACCGGCTTTTTTTGGCGCAAAACCCTCTTTAATCCTGAAAGGTGGGTTTATTGCCGCCGCACCCATGGGTGATCCCAATGCCTCTATCCCAACTCCCCAGCCGGTTCATTACCGGCCCATGTTCGGAGCGTTTGGTGCCGCCCGGGAACATACCTGTGTTACCTTTGTTTCCCAATCGGCATTAGAAAACAACATTGCTGCGACAATCGGTTTAAAAAAACGTCTGGTGGCAGTGAAAAATACCCGCAATATAAGCAAAGCGGATCTGCTGCTTAATAATTACCAGCCCACAATTGAAGTAGATGCACAAACCTATGAGGTTCGGGCGGACGGCCGATTACTGGTTTGCGAGGCCGCCACCGAGCTGCCTCTGGCACAACGCTATTTCCTGTTTTAATGGTGATAAGCATGTTAAAAATAAGCAAAAAATTAACCCGTCCACAGGCAGAAAATGGCGTACTTAAGCTGCCTTTTGAACAAAGACAAAAAAGTCGTTTAAAGGTCACTCTGGACGATGGTCGGCCGGCAGGCCTGTTTCTTGAACGCGGTGAGGTACTGCGCGGCGGTGATTGTTTGCAGGCTGAAGATGATTCCGTGATTCGCATCGAAGCTGCTGATGAAACCCTGTCACTGGTGCAAAGTGATGATCCGCTACTATTAGCCAGAGCCTGCTATCACTTGGGTAACCGGCATATTGCCTTGCAAATAGAGACTCAGTCTTTATCCTATCTGCATGATCATGTCTTAGATGATATGCTGAAAAACCTGGGACTCAGCGTGAAAGTAATCCAGGCACCCTTTGAGCCTGAAAGCGGGGCTTATGCTGCTGCTCATGGCCACCATCACGACAATCAGCATAATCATGCCCATGGTTAAAGTGCATCAAGCAGTTGATCCAGAAGCCGGTATACGTCTTTGGCAGTTGATTAGCCCCACTCTGCCCATTGGTACTTATGCCTATTCTCAGGGACTGGAAACCGCAGTGGAGAAAAATTGGCTCAGCAATGAAGCCGAAGCTCAAAACTGGATTGCGGGTATGTTAACCGGGTCAATGAGTAAGCTGGATGCCCCAGTCATTGTGCGCCTGTATCAGGCCTGGCAAAACCATGATCACAAGGCACTGAAGCATTGGAACCAGTTTCTTCTGGCCTGCCGGGAATCCAGTGAACTTTATCATGAAGATCAGCAAATGGGACGTGCATTATGGCGCTTATTAAGTGATATAGTGCCCGAAAGCAATGACCACAATCAGGTAGAACAATTCAACCAGTATCAGGCTCTGGTACAAAGGATAGAGTCTCCGGGTTATGCCCTTATTTTTTCATTAGCGGCAGTTATCTGGAACATCCCCATAGCCGACGCCCTTCGAGGTTTTCTCTGGGCCTGGTGTGAAAATCAGGTGGCCGCCAGTATCAAGCTGATCCCTCTGGGACAAACTGCAGGTCAGCGAATACTCAGTGCCTTGATTCCAGCCATTAATCAGGGCACTGCTCAGGCACTGTTACTAAAAGATCATGACATCGGTTCACTGGCACCGGGGTTCAGTATCGTCTGCGCGCAACATGAAGTACAGTACTCACGCTTATTTCGTTCGTGAGCATCAAGGTAATTGTTTAAAGGAAATAATTAATGACAGATCAGGTTTTAAGAGTCGGTGTCGGTGGTCCTGTGGGTTCTGGTAAAACAGCCCTATTACAGGCCCTGTGTAAAAACATGAAGGATAAGTACAATATAGCGGTAGTGACAAATGATATTTACACGCGTGAAGATGCCGAGTTTTTAATCCGCAATGGTGCCCTGGAACAGGAACGCATTGTGGGTGTTGAAACCGGCGGCTGCCCGCACACCGCTATACGTGAAGATGCTTCAATGAACCTGACTGCCGTCAGTGATTTGCAGGAACGATTTCAGGGACTGGATATTGTTTTCATTGAAAGCGGCGGCGATAATCTCAGCGCCACGTTCAGTCCCGAATTATCCGATTTAACGATTTATGTGATTGATGTCGCTGCGGGTGATAAAATCCCCAGAAAGGGCGGCCCGGGTATTACCAAATCGGATTTATTAGTGATCAATAAAATCGACCTGGCACCTTATGTTGGCGCCTCGTTGGAAGTCATGGACCGGGACGCAAAAAAAATGCGCGCTGAACGTCCGTTTATTTTTGCCAATATGAAACAGGAACATGGCCTGAGCAAAATTATTGATTTTATTGTACAACAGGGCATGCTTTAATTTTATCGTTACTGTGCATCCATTAATTTCGATAGATTATAGCTGCGTTTTAGACATATTGTCGGGTTACGGCAAAAAACCGCCTAACCCAACCTACATGATAAATGGATGCATACGAGTTAAAACTCACGGTTAGAACAGTAAAAGCATTGAAACTAACTGACAGGACGGCCAATACGGCTGCCCAGAATTGTCTGAATGGCGATAGAAGCTGCAGAGGTTCGATTATCCGCACCAATTTTAGGATACATCTGCTCCAGATGTTTATTCACTGTTCGCGGACTCATCTGCAGGACTTCAGCAATTTCCCGATTGGTTTTTCCATGGGCTAACCAGAGCAGCACTTCCGCTTCACGATAGGTGATCGACAAACTTTCTTCCAGGCTTGATGGCTCAATTTCAACATCAGGTGACTGGATTTTCAAAAGAAATTCATCTTCACCTGATTGCTTGAAATAATACACCGACAACATTTTCTGAGCCAGAGGCAACACCAGATCATGCCCGGCCTGACCATTTGGCAGCCAGCTGCTCAGCCGTTCATCCAGTCTAACGGACTTATCATCTTGCTGCAGGTATTGATTCAGCAAGACCTGAGCTTCCGGAGTTGACCACAGTACCCGGCCACTTTTATCAATACAGAACACATGCTGACGCAGAGTATCCAGTGCTTTCTGCGCATCCAGGAGCATTCGGGTACTCTTACTGTGCTGGCGGATACGCACCAGTAATTCCTCAGGACGAATGGGTTTAACAATATAATCATTACCACCGGCATCAAATGCCTTAACAGTATGTTCAATATCGCTCAGCCCGGTCATAAAGATAATGGGTGTCAGAGGTAATTTTTTACGCACCTGTCGGGCACACTCAAAGCCATCCATAACGGGCATAATAGCATCCAGAAGAATAACATCCGGAGTGATCTGATCCAGAACATTCATGGCCTGTTGACCATTTAAAGCGATCAGCACGGCAATACCGGCTTCATCCAGTGCCATATTAATCATACTCAGAGATTCAGGCGAATCATCAACCACCAGTACGGTGAGTTTATCCTTAAATTGCTGCATTATTAAACCTTATCCTGTATTTCATCAATCGTCTGAATAATGCCGTTTAAATCACAATTATCCGCTAACTTTCTGAGTTGCGATATCCATGCAGCCTGCCCTGCCTGAGATTCGACCTGTTCGATACCCGCAAGCACGCCCTGCAAATAGCCAATTTGTGCTGACTCTCTGATGGACTTTAAAATGTTCAGATCCGCCTGTCTATTTTCTTGCGCAGTTTCAGGCAACTCTTCTTTATCCAGTGCAATTTTTGTCCAGTGCAATTTCAGGCTGCGCTGCAGTTGTTCAAGAAGCTTTTCAAAATGAACGGGTTTATTGATATACGCATCAAATTCAGTTGTTGGGCACTCTGATGGATCCTCAGTATAAGGATCGGCAGAGAGTATAATCACCGGTTCTTTTTTGCCCTGCTTGCGTAACTCATTGAGCAATTGCCAGCCATTCATACCCGGCATGGATATATCGAGTAAATACAGGTCTATAGCCAGACCTTCCAGCATCTCTAAAGCCTGCTCAGCGGACTCGGCCAGGTATACTTTAAAACCTAAAGGATGCAATCGATCATAGATTAAATTTCGGTGATTACTTTCATCGTCCACCACCATTATATGTTTTGCTGAACCACTATAGCCACAAATATCCGCCTGCCTGGGGACTGGCAAACTTTTTTCTTCAATGCTGGGTAGAAAGAGCTTTAGACAGAACTCAGTCCCGATGCCAATCTGGCTGCTGACTTCAAGATTTCCGCCCATCATTTCAACCATCAATCGGCTAATGGACAAGCCCAGTCCCGTGCCACTGATTTGCTGTGCCTGCGTATCATGTACCCGTTCGAAGGGTTGAAAAATTCTTTCCAGATCGGATTTTTTTATGCCTATCCCGGAATCTTTAACCACAAACCGTGCCACCTGATTACGATAGGCTATCTGCAATTCGACTTCACCCTGCGGGGTAAATTTGATGGCATTTGACAATAAATTCAACATAATCTGCCGTAACCGTTTACCATCAACTGACACAAATCGGGGTAAATCTGCCGGACAATGCAAGCTGAACTTTATATTACGGACTTCCGCCTGGGATCGGAACATATCATCCAGTTGCTGAATAAAAGCCCTGATATCAACTTTATCACGTTGCAGGTCCAGTTTACGTGCTTCAATTTTTGAGATTTCCAGCAGGCCTTCAATAACATCCGACAAGTGTTCACTGCTGCGTTTTATCACTGTGGCTATTTTTTTATTCCTGGCATCCATCCCGGCATCTGTTTCCATCAGTTGTGCGTAGCCAAAGATAGTGTTCAGAGGTGTTCTCAGTTCATGGCTGACGCCGGACAAATATCTGGATTTTGCTCTGTTGGCAATATTTGCTGTATCACGGGCTGTCGCTAATTCTATGGCCGTTGCTTCGTGTGCTTTTGCTTCCTGGCGCAGCAATTGGGTCTGCAGCTGTGTTTCCTGAAGAGCAAATCGAGTGCTGTTCTGTGCTAAAACATACAGCCAGATTAAAACTCCGGTCACCAGCAAAAGCAGGAAATAGATTTGCCACATAGTATCGCTGATAAACATCAGATCGGCATTGCTTTTATCCTTTTGGGCATAAAACACCACGACAAACAAGCTGGCAATAATCCCGGAAGTAATCACAAATATCCCCAGAAACTGACCAATCACTGAGTGCAGACGTTGATAAAGGAATGCGGGTAATAATTTGCTGAACAGAGAGGACATCTGTGCAGCCAGGTGGGCATCAGGACGGCATTGATCGCCGCAACGGGAATCCAGAGCACAGCATAAAGAACAAATAGTCCCCTGGTAGCTTGGGCAATGAACGATGTCTTCATGATCAAAATTATTTTCACACATGCAACAACGCTGTTGCGCTGACTCAGGCTTACTATCACTATGCTCTTTACGGGCAAGATAGTACTGCCCTTTTGTGAACCAGGCAATTAACGGCACCGTGACAAAAGGGATGAGCAAGGATAAAAAGGCGGCCAGGGCCTGAAACAGGGGACCAAAAACGCCCAGATTAGCAATGATACCCACAATAGAAGCTATCAGCATCGACACTACGCCTACCGGATTAATATCATAGAGGTGACCGCGTCTGAATTCAATGCGCGCAGGACTCAGGCCCAGCGGTTTATTGATAACCAGATCAGCAACCACACTGCCTACCCAGGCAACCACCAGACAGCCATAGGT
>CBDTVA010000135.1:0-7203 GCA_965363935.1 uncultured Gammaproteobacteria bacterium
CCAGCGCCGGGCAAAACAGATTCAAGACGCAAATGCTCAAGACTCTGGTTTTCAAAGCTCTGGTTTTCAAGAGCATGATGTTCAAGAGCAGGCTATAAATTATAATGATGTTAACTCGGCCATTGCCGCACGGATTTATCGTATGGATCAATACCGGGACAATCTTTATGAAGAAATTATTAAAGGTACTGTTTTAATTGATACCGATAATGAAAAAATTGGTCAGGTTAATGCCTTATCGGTACTGCAGATTGGCGAATTTGCTTTTGGCCAGCCTTCAAGAATAACCGCAACCGTCAGAGTGGGTGATGGTCATATTGTGGATATTGAACGTGAAGTGGATCTGGGTGGTGATATTCACAGTAAAGGCGTTATGATTCTGTCATCTTATCTGGGGCACCATTACGCTAAAGCGCGCATGCTTTCACTGGATGCCAATCTGACTTTTGAACAGTCTTATGGCCAGGTAGACGGTGACAGCGCTTCTGTTGCTGAATTGTGTGCCTTGCTTTCAGCAGTATCAGAAATTCCCGTCAAACAATGTATGGCTTTAACCGGTTCAGTAAATCAATTGGGTGAAGTGCAGGCCATTGGCGGTGTAAATGAAAAAATCGAAGGTTTTTTTGATATCTGTAAGCTCAGAGGTTTGAGTGGCAAACAGGGCGTTATTATTCCTACCAGCAATGTCGTTAATCTGATGCTTAAAGAAGAAGTCATCAATGCTGTTGAGAATAAGCTGTTCACAATTTACAGTGTTGAGCATGTCGATGATGCTCTGAGTTTGTTAATGGGGATGAACGCAGGGAAGCTGGATAAAAAGGGCCAATATCCTAAAAATTCAATTAACGATAAAATTCAGCTGAATCTGGAAAAATACTCATCAGTTAAATACCTTGAGCAGCACAAGCATGATAAAGAAGCAGAAGATGTGGATGAATAAGGTTCTTCCCTGCTTTTGCAGGTTCAGACCTCCTGACTTGAGGAAATAGAAAAACCAAGAAACAATTCAAAAATAACTTTCAAAATCATATAGATAAAACTTATTTAAAGATAATGCAATAAATTAGTAAAAAAACAACATCTGATTCTAACTTGATACCAAAAACAACAATTTTTCACTCATGATAAATTAGTTGTTAAAATGATCCCCTGTTTTTACTCATTTAATTATGGAAGTCTGAATCATGCCTAAAGTACACCTCCCGGTTTTCTCAGAAGGTACCACAAATATAAATGTTCACCTTGCTGCTGAGAAGAGGGAAAATCAAGTCAAGGTAAAAGTGATATAAAATTCAGACTTGATCCAACTTTTCCAGTTTGTGCCAGCGATTAATAATTCGGCAAAACAATTCAGCGGTTTGTTCAGTGTCATATTTTGCAGAATGGGCGCTGCTGTCATCCCATTCCAGTCCGGCAGCCTGTGCTGCTCTGGATAACACCGTTTGACCAAATGCGAGTCCGCCCAATGTGACCGTATCAAAAGTACTGAATTTATGAAACGGATTGCGTTTTATCTGACATCGATCGATTGCCGCATTGAGAAAGTTAAGATCAAATGTTGGATTATGTCCAACTAAAATGGCACGAGTGCAGCCCGTTGCCTTGAGTTCGCTACGAATAGGACGAAAAACCTCTCTCAGCACATGATCCTCAGGCTTGTTCATTCTGAACGGGTTGTAGGGATTGATGCCGGTAAATTTAAGTGCGGATTCATCCAGGTTGGCTCCCTTAAATGGCTCGACATTAAAAGCATAAGTTTCACAACAAAACAGATCACCCTGTTCATCCATGCGCAGCAGGGTGGCGGCTACTTCCAGCAGGGCATCGGTTTTGTGATTAAATCCTGCAGTTTCCACATCAACTACAACAGGTAAAAACCCCCTGAACCTCGCTGCAATTCCGCTGACTGGTATTTCTGTTTTTAGTTTATTTTTTGCCATAATCAGGTGCTTTTAGCCATACTGTTAATGCTCCAGTTTCCAGTTGATAGTTTGACCGGCACGTAATGGTATTACCACATCGCTACCAAACTGGTAGGAATCAGGAACGGTCCATTTTTCACGTTTGAGAGTGATTTTATCACTATTTGCTTCCAGACCATAAAATTCAGGGCCATTTAAGCTGGAAAATTGCTCCAATTTGTCGAGTGCGTCCGATTCATCAAATGCCTCGGCATAGAGTTCGATGGCGGCAAAGGCGGTAAACATGCCGGCACAACCGCAAGCGGTTTCTTTTTTGTCTCTGGCATGAGGGGCACTGTCAGTACCCATAAAAAACTTCTTATTGCCGGAAATGGCCGCTTTGATCAGAGCTTTGCGGTGGCTTTCCCGCTTTAAGACCGGCAGGCAATAATTATGCGGTCTTATACCGCCTGCCAGCATATCGTTTCGATTCATAAGCAGGTGATGAGCTGTAATGGTTGCGCCAATATAAGGCGAACTTTCAACTACAAAATCTGCAGCATCTGCAGTGGTAATGTGTTCAAAGACAATTTTTAATTCCGGAAAATCCTTAACCATGGGTTCAAGCCGCTGCTCAATAAATTGTTTTTCCCGATCAAAAATGTCAATGTCATGACCGGTGACTTCACCGTGAACCAGTAAGGGTAAGCCAAGTTTTTGCATTATTTCCAGTGTGGCATAACATTTTCGTATATCAGTAACACCCGCATCGGAATTAGTTGTTGCGCCGGCCGGATACAGTTTTACGGCATAAATAATCCCGCTATTAACGGCCTCCTGAATTTCCTGTGCAGGGGTATTATTGGTCAAATACAGAGTCATTAAGGGCTTAAAGGCAACATTTTCCGGAATCGCCTGCACAATGGCTTGCCGATAACTTCTGGCCAGCTCTGTGGTGGTTACAGGGGGCACAAGATTGGGCATAATAATAGCACGAGCACATTGACGGGCAGTAAACGGTAATACGGCTCTGAGTCCCTCACCATCACGGACATGTAAATGCCAGTCATCGGGGCGGATGATTTCTATCTGAGTCGGGCTATCTGGAGATTGAGGCTGGTTTTGTGGCACGAAATACTTCCTGGCTTGAATTGATGGCTTCTATTGTAATAGATGAGGATTTAATCAGGCAACCTGAAATCCTGCGTAGTGTTCAATTCAAACCAGAAAATCTTATGTTTCTTACTATTATGCTTCTTTCAACGGTGCAAAATAGGGTGTCATGGTCTCATCTTCCATGAGTTGATTACAGGCGTTTTCAACCATTTCTTCAGTTATGGCAATTTCCTGGCCGTCCTGATTAATAATGGCCGCGCCATGAAAATCAATACAGTAATTTTTCGCATTTTTGTTGTTTTTGCCTGAAGGATTCGAGGTTCCTTTTTTTTTGTTAGACATCAATTGTTAACCTTACTTTTTTTACTTTATTTTTTATTTTTACTTTATTTTTTCTCTATTTTCCTTAAAAATCGCAGAAAATGACGTGCGGGTCAAGTAATAATAAAGATTTTATATTAAATAATAAGTTAATAATATTCTAATAATTATAAAATTCAAAGAAATAAATGCATATATTCATGCAAATTAATAACTATTGCAGAGCCTTAGACAAAAGACTGAATTTGTCAGAAAAAGACTATATTACCAACAGTAATTAATATCGGGCTGGTTGTTTCGAGGCAGTGTTTTGCAGGGCAGAAACGTCTGCCCTGCAAATAAAATGAATATTAAATACTACTCTTTGCCTGATATTATCTTTTAAGCTGTGCTTTCAACTCTACAATGCGATCGGTCATACGCTGGGCCCACTGGTCTAGAATAGGCACAACATCTGCCAGCAAAATTGCTGAATTTTCATCCTGCTTTTTTTCACCGGATTTCAGATCAACTGCCTGGATCAGGAGTTGGCCATCCGTGGAATCAACCATTTTGACCTCTGATATAACCCGGATACTTTTCTTTTCAATGCCTGATGCCCGCCCAGCCCCTGTTACGACCGCAGCAATAGGAATATACTGGTAACCCTTGAGATCATCATAACTGCTAAAGACACTGGTAATTGCTGCCTGAACTCGGATGGTGCCCGGACCGGCCTGGTCAACAATCTTAAATTTCCGGGAAAGTTTTTGCTTAATCAGCTCTTCATACTTGTCGGCAATTGCGACCAGGAGTTTGCCGTCGGTTTTTACATTACCATCCGGGGTAATAATCAGAACCTTATCAACCATTCCACTATCATATTGCTGCCAGTCAATATTTGGCGCGATATAGTTCAGAGTATCGGCATCCTTTGCAGTGGGTTTCAGGATGGAATAATCATTTAAAAAACCGGAATATTTATCATCAGTGACTTTATTTCCTGCACACCCTGTTAATAAAGTACTGGAAACCAGAAAGGCTGCGAGCAGTTTGTTCATTTTGTTCTCCCTGTACATTATTATTCTCTCTGAATATAGTTGACTCAGATGAGTGTAGCATTGTTGTTGATTATTGAAAACCTAACTTCATTGAAAAGCTTTGCTGCAGCGGGGAATTATCACCGTATCTGAATTTGTCTGGAAAAGACCGGGTTATCAATTGTTTTCATTATTTATTATACTATTTATGTCAATTGATTTATGATTTACTGCGCGACAACTCTATACCGGACAAAAACACCACAAACTGACTAATGGAATAACAATGAAAAAATTTTACCTGTTTGCTCTGTTAACCTTAATGCTTGTTTTTCTCACTACGGGCTGTAGTAAAAAACAGGAAGTTGAACAAGCTGAAGAAATCAGACCGGTTAAGACAACTATTGTCACAGCACCGGAGACCGGAGGTGTAAGGAATTTTCCTGGACGCGTTGATGCCAACAGAAAAGCTTCTCTTGCCTTTCGCGTCTCTGGTAAAGTACATGAACTGCTGGTGAAAGAAGGCGATATGGTCAAGCAAGGTGATGTTATTGCAAAACTGGATTCTACGGACTTTCAAATTACCGTCAATGATAAAAAGGCAAGGTTTACTAGAGCTGAAAAAGATTATAAAAGAGGTAAGAAGCTGGTTAAAGATGGTAATATTTCTAAAAGGGATTTTGACCAACTGGAAGCCGCGTATCTGAGTAGTAAAGCGGATTTTAATCTTGCCAAACAGCAATTGCTCTACACTGACTTGAAAGCACCATTTGATGGTACGATTGCTCGACGTTTTATCCAGAAATTTGAAGAAGTTCAGGCCAAGCAGGAAATTGTCGATCTCAATGATAATGAAATACTGGAAGTTAAAATCGATGTGCCTGAAAACTTGCTGCTCGGTATCCAGAGACATGAAGGTGTGGATGATATTGGAAAATCAAAGGCTAAAGAGTTAATACCGGTTTTTGCGTCGTTTCAATCTCAAAGAGATAAAGAATACAAACTGAGCTTTAAAGAAATTGCCACCAAAGCGGATGCAAACACACAGACTTTTACTATTACTTATACCATGCCCAAACCAACCAGTATCATCTTGTTACCAGGTATGACGGCATCGGTATCACTTGATCTCAGTGACTATATGGCAAAAGCAGAATCCTTTTATTTACCGGTCAGTGCCGTGGTGGCTGATGTCAAGTTGCAGGGCATAGTATGGATTGTTAATGAAGAAACCATGCAGGTAGAGCAGGTTTCAGTCAAAGTGGGAACGATGCGGGATAATCGTATCCAGATAAAAGAAGGCTTACAGGAAGGGCAGCGGGTGGTGACTGCCGGGGTACCTTTTCTCTATAAAGGACTAAAAGTGAGCATTATGAAAAACCCGGAACAGGCTGAAGACAACTTGCAGCATGAACGCCCTGTGATGGAAAACAACCAGAATACACCAAAAGAGGGATAAATTAAGATGAATATTGGAGAATATTCCGTAAAAAACCCGGTTGTGTCCTGGCTCCTGGTGATAGTTTTTCTGGCAGGTGGTTATAGTGGCTTTACCAAAATGGGCAAGCTGGAAGACCCGGAATTTACCATTAAAGATGTCAAAATCATTACTTATTATCCTGGCGCAACCGCTCAACAGGTTCGTGATGAAGTCACCTATCACATCGAAGAAGCACTGCAGTTATTGCCGCAATTAAAATGGATAAAAATGTCCATTTCACGCCCTGGTATGTCTGATATAGCGGTCACTTTTAAAGATCAATACAATAAAGAGGATTTTCCCAATATCTACGATGAAGTACGTCGTAAAATTGCGGATATGATGCACAAACTGCCGCCCGGAGCACAAGCACCGATCATTGTGGACAGTTATGCCGATGTGTATGGCGTTTATGTGGCCTTGTCAGGAGATGGTTATAGCTATCGGGATTTAAAAGATGCTGCGGACTTTCTAAAAACGGAACTGGTACTGGTTGAAGGGGTCAGAAAGGTCGTCATTGGTGGTACTCAGACTGAAGTGGTGTATCTGGATATTTCCAGACAACGCCTGGGTGAACTGGGTTTATCGCTGGAGAATATTGCTCAGATCCTGCAATCACAAAATATTGTCACAGATGCCGGTAAAGTACTGGTCGGTGATGAATATCTGCGCATTCAGCCAACCGGTGAATTCATGTCAGTGAAATTAATTGGTGATGTGCTGATCAGTTCTTCAGACAGGACTCTGGTCTATTTAAAAGACATTGCTGAAATTCGGCGCGAATATCAGGAAGTACCGGATTTATTGATTTATCACAAAGGCAAGCCAGCCTTAACACTCGGGGTTTCTATGTTATCGGGTGAAAATGTCGTTGCCGTAGGCGAAAATCTTGGCAATAGAATGAGAGAAATTTCCTCGCTCATTCCTGCAGGGATGAGTCTGGATGTGATTTATAACCAGCCGGTTGAAGTGAAAAATTCAATCAGCGCTTTTATGTTAAATGTGGCAGCAGCAATTGTTATTGTCATTATCGTCTTGCTACTCTTTATGGGTATGACTACCGGGTTGATTATAGGTGCAGTATTACTGATCACAGTTGCCGGTACTTTATTAATTATGGAAATGTTTGGTATAGATTTACAACGCATTTCCCTGGGGGCATTAATTATTGCACTGGGTATGCTGGTGGATAATGCCATCGTAGTCGCGGAAGGCATGCTGGTAAGGATACAGGCAGGAATGGATGCAGCTAAAGCGGCCAAAGATGTGGTTGGTAAAAATGCGGTCGCTCTGTTAGGAGGGACTATTGTTGGTATTCTGGCTTTCTCTGCTATTGGCCTGTCACAGGATTCCACTGGTGAATTTT
>CBDTVA010000136.1:0-7152 GCA_965363935.1 uncultured Gammaproteobacteria bacterium
AAGAGCCTTCAGCAGGAATAATAGAGCCTTCAGCAGGAATAAAAAAAGCCTTCAGCAGGAACAATAAGAGTCTTTAATTTGACAAACACTAAGCCTCAACTGGCGAATGAGTATCTTTATGGATAACGGATTCGGTCAGCTGATTTTATGATTAATTTGTGGGAGAACTATCTATGCCTATCAGGCTTGAATATATTGTGTCCAACTCAAAAGGCAATGAGTTGAAACGTTTTGATGTAAAGACCGAAGCTGAGGCCTATGATTCAGTGATCTGTGCTGCAGAAGATATCAGTCTTCTGATCCAGCCCTTACAAAAGAAACTGGCTTTGACTGAAGAACAAATTGATACGATAGCAGAGCATCTGGCATTTCAGTCAGAAGAGGTGAAACTGGCGTTAAAACAGATCAAAAAAACAAAAACACCCGTTCAGTCTGGCAAGGAATCAGCCGAAACCTTACCCCCTGAAACAGTGTCACTCAAAGCAAAAGCTGTTGTGAAAAAAACACCGGTTGTTAAACCTAAATAAATCAGGTAAAAAGAAATAACAATAAGCCGCACTCTATAACTTGTGTGTATTCATGGTTATGGACTTTTCATATGGATGATATTTTTTCCCATAGACCTTCATAATACGTTTCACATAATTACGGGTTTCTTTATAGGGTGGGATCCCCTTGTAGCGATTGACCGCATTTTCACCGGCATTGTAACCTGCGAGAGTAAAGGCAACATTACCCTGGTACTGTTTTAATAACCAGCTTAAATAGCGAATACCGCCTTTGATATTTTGTTCAGGATCCCAGATGTTTTTTACTCCAAACCGTTCTGCTGTGGAGGGTAATAATTGCATTAATCCGCTGGCTCCCTTATGGGAAAGGGCTTTAATTTTAAAATTGGATTCCTGTTGAATCAAAGCCAGAATTAATCTTGGCTCCATGTTATAGCCTGGAGCAATATCATTGACAAGCTTAACCACCCTGCGGCAACTTTTAGAGCACTTTTTTGTTTGCCAATAAGGTGTTGCCCGAACCACACAGACAGTTTTGTTTGTTTGTGCAGTTTCATCCAGCCGGGAAAGCATTTGTTGTGAATACTCATCCCCTGATTTGGCCGCAGCTTGAAACCAGCGGACTGCCAGTGCTTCGTTCTTTTCTACACCTCGGGCATTAAGAAACATCCAGGCTAAATCTCTTTGGGCATCGACCGAACCTTTGACTGCAGCTTTACAGTACCATTTGATGGCTTTGTCAGGATCCTTTTCAATACCTTCCCCGTGTTCATAAGCCGTTGCCAATGCAAGCTGAGAAGTTAAATCACCTTGCTGAGCCAGACGAGCAGTTTCTAAAATAGGGGCTTCATAGATCTCAGCAAATGAGTTTGAGGTAATTAAAAGAGCACAGGAAAGGAGAAGAAAATAACCGGGAACCGAGCATTTAAGGAAAGAATACATTGAGCTATAAATTTTATGCATGTTTATTGTGATGTCCGGCATCTGGTGTAACTCTTGATTCACTGTTTCAACTGTTTTCAACTTAGATTAGATACTTAACAAGTAACAGAACTCTTGATACACTTGTATATTCTTTTAATTTGTTAAAACCAAGCAATAATTATACCTTGATGATTTTATGCAATAAAAAACAAATGGATAAGTATTTTTTTTGTCTCGTTAATTTTTGGTTCAGGCTGACCTGTGTAAAATAAGCTGACATTTTATGAATTTTGAAAATAATAATACTCTGCTGTCTGATCCGGACTTATTACTTAAATTGGCCCAGTATAAAATGCCGTTTGGAAAGTATAGAGATCGCCTGTTGATTGATTTGCCGGAACCTTATGTCGTCTGGTTTGCCAATCAAGGTTTCCCTGATGGAGAATTGGGGAAACTGATGGCAATTGTCCATGAAGTAAAAATTAATGGCCTGGAATATCTTTTCCAGCCATTGAGGAAAAAAGCAAAAAAGGAATGAAAATGAATCATTTAGTGATTATCCCGATACTCTTGCTGGTAGTTTCTGTCACCGCCTGTACCACCAGTCCTACCGGACGCAGTCAGCTGATGCTGGTTTCCCCTGAGCAGGCTATTATCGCTTCTAAACAGGCTTATACCCAAAAGTTAAAACCACTGGATGATAAAGGCAAGATAGATAAAGATCCTGCTGTCACAAAGCGTGTCAAGCTAATTACCGGGCGTCTGATCAGCCAGGCAATAGAGCAATATCCCCATACCCGCCGCTGGGAATGGAGTGTAAAAGTTATTGACGATCCAGAGACTGTCAATGCCTGGTGCATGGCAGGCGGAAAAATGGCTATTTATTCAGGACTGCTGAACAAAGTAAAACCAACAGATGATGAGCTGGCTCAGGTCATGGGACATGAAATCGCTCATGCTCTGGCTAATCACACAGCGGAACAAATGTCAGTTGCCATGGCTTCTCAGCTGGGAATAGTTGCCTTGTCTGTTGCGGTTAGTGACAGCGACTACGGTGGCGCTGCCCTGACCGGAGCCGCATTAGCCGCCACTGTGGCCGTGCAGATGCCAAATAGCCGGACCGCTGAACTGGAAGCTGATCGAATGGGTATTGAGCTGGCTGCCAGAGCCGGGTATAACCCGAATGCTGCAGCCACCCTATGGCAGAAAATGGCCAGTGTGGGAGGTGACAATCCCCCGGAATTTTTGAGTACCCATCCAGCACCTGGCAACCGCCAGCAAACCTTACGCCAGCTGGCACCACAGATGATGCCCTACTATCAACAAAAAAAATCTCGACCGGTGTATTTCCTGAAATAAATTAAATGTGGTGTCAACTATGAAAATGAAGCCATCTGTCAACTCCAGCCCCCCAGTTTGGTTTTAAAGGTGTTAAAGCGAATGATACCTGGTGTTTATGTGCAGCGAGATGGCTGGAAGCGTATGAAGACAATATGGCACCAAAAGTTTATTTAAAAAGAACTCATAAACGCGCCCTGGAAGTAATTCCCATAGAAATATTGAGACAGTTTTCGGTTGATTTACACTGATTTATCCCTCATGTTATGATAAGTTCAATTATCGAATTTGTCCTGATTTTTTCTGGCGGTTCTATTTATCAAAATAGCGGGGCGTCCAATCGGTTAATGAGATAAAAAATGAAAACTTATATCTGTGTCGTGTGCGGATTTATTTACAGTGAAGAATTAGGCCGTCCGGAAGAGGGTGTTGAGCCGGGCACCCGATGGGATGATGTGCCGGATTCATGGGTTTGTCCCGATTGCGGGGCCAAAAAAGTGGACTTTGATATGGTCGAAGTCAGCTAAGGGATAATAAGTAATATATAAAATAAGTGCCTGATCCTGTTTTAGTCGGGCTGGTGCACTTTTTGCGGATACTTCTCTATGGAACATACACAACTGCTCAGGCAATTACAACAGATCCTTCCTGAAGGTGCTTTACTCTTCAGCCAGGAAGATTTGCGTCCTTATGAATGCGATGGTCTTTCTGCCTATCGACAAATACCCATGATGGTGGCCCTGCCTGAGACAATTGCTCAGATTCAGGCAATTCTGAAACTCTGTTATGAAGTGAATTTGCCGGTGGTGGCTCGCGGTGCCGGAACCGGGCTTTCCGGTGGCGCCCTGCCGCATGAAAAAGGTCTGTTGCTTGGTCTGGCAAAATTTAACCGGATTCTCGAAATTGATGCTGAATGCCGCATTGCCAGAGTGCAGCCCGGGGTGCGGAATCTGGCCATATCTGAAGCGGTAGATGAGCTGGGTTTGTATTATGCACCCGATCCTTCCTCACAAATTGCCTGCACTATTGGTGGTAATGTGGCAGAAAACTCTGGCGGTGTTCATTGTTTAAAATATGGTCTGACAGTACATAATATTCAGCAGCTTAAAATAGTCACCATCGAAGGTGAATTGCTCACCATTGGCGGCAGCGGACTGGACTCACCCGGTTATGATTTGCTGGCTTTGATGACCGGTTCTGAAGGAATGCTGGGTGTGATTGTTGAAGTCACCGTAAAACTGTTAGCCAAACCCGAACGGGCTCAGGTGATTCTGGCAGCCTTTGATGATGTGGTGAAAGCCGGTGCTGCTGTTGGCCATATTATTTCTGCCGGTATTATTCCGGCCGGGCTGGAGATGATGGATAGGCTTGCCATCCGGGCTGCAGAAGATTTTGTGCATGCTGGCTATCCACTGGATGTTGAGGCCATTCTTTTATGTGAGCTGGATGGCACAAATGAAGACGTGTCTACCCATATCACTGAAGTTCGTGACATTTTGAATAACGGCGGTGCAGTTGAAGTACGTACTGCAAAAGATGAACAGGAGCGCATGACTTTCTGGAAAGGGCGAAAGGCAGCCTTTCCGGCTGTAGGACGCTTGTCTCCGGATTATTACTGCATGGATGGTACCATTCCAAGAAAACGTCTGCCTGAAGTTCTCCAGGCCATTCGCACCATGTCACAGGAATATGGTTTAGCGGTTGCCAATGTATTTCATGCCGGGGATGGTAATTTACATCCGCTAATTCTTTATGACGCCAATATACCTGGAGAACTGGAACGTACAGAGGAGTTTGGCGGAAAAATTCTGGAGCTCTGTGTGCAGGTTGGCGGTACGATTACCGGTGAACACGGTGTAGGAATGGAAAAAATCAATCAGATGTGTGTGCAATTTGACTCCCTGGAATTGACCCAGTTCCATGCTGTGAAAGACGCATTTGATGGCAAAGGTTTGCTCAATCCCGGTAAGGCCGTACCGACCCTGCATCGTTGCGCTGAATTGGGCGCTATGCATGTTCATAATGGTCAATTACCCTTTCCGGAACTGGAACGTTTTTAGTTAATGTCAACATCAAGGTCAATAGAGAAGAGCTAATGGATAGGAGCGATGAGTTACAGGCCAGTGTTGTTAAAGCATTTGCAGACAATACCCCATTGAGAATTCAGGGCGGTAACACTAAGGCATTCTACGGGAACGCTCTTAGCGGTGAAACATTGGATCTGTCGGGTCATAACGGCGTGAGATCCTATGAACCCACAGAGCTGGTGATTAGCGCTTATGCAGGTACACCATTAAAAGAAATTGCAGCGATACTTGATGAGCAAAATCAGATGCTTGCTTTTGAGCCGCCGGGTTTCGGTGATGCTGCAACTTTGGGCGGAACCATTGCCTGCAACCTGTCAGGTCCGCGTCGCGCTTATAGCGGTGCGGCTCGTGATTTCGTGCTGGGTACCAGAGTACTCAATGGTAAAGGTGAAATTCTTTCTTTTGGCGGGGAAGTCATGAAAAATGTTGCCGGCTATGATGTTTCCCGACTGATGAGCGGAGCCATGGGTACACTGGGTGTTATACTGGATGTCTCATTGAAAACCATTCCGAAACCAGAAGCAGAAATGACTCTGGTGCAGACAATGGATGCCGCTAAAGCGTTAAAAAAATTATCGCAATGGTCGAGATTGCCTTTACCTCTGAGTGCCAGCTGTATTGATAAGCAACAATTATACCTGCGCCTTTCAGGAACTGAAGAGGGTCTTCAGGCCGCTAAAAGCTTGCTGGGCGGAGAACAGCTGACTACTGTCGATTCAGATTCATTTTGGCAATCTATTAAAGAGCAGCAATATGATTTTTTTCTACAGGACAGGGCTGTTGATGAACATTCCCTGTGGCGCCTGTCTGTTGCGCCCAACGCCGCAGAACTTGATATCGTTGGTGATACACTCTATGAATGGGGCGGTGCATTGCGTTGGCTTAAAAGTAATGCTGCGGCTGAAAAAATACGCAATAGTGTGACGCCATTGCAGGGACATGCCATCAGATTTCGAAACTATGCTGATCCTGACGGTAGTGAAAAGGACAGCAGTGAAGAAGTTTTTCATCCACTGCCCGCTCATTTATTAAAGCTTCATCAAAATCTGAAACAGGCTTTTGATCCGAAAGGTATTCTAAATCCATATCGAATGTATAAAGCATTTTAATCCTTCTTCCGGTTATTTGAATAGAAAGAACATGCAGACACAGATAAGTGAACAATTTTTAAACACGGCACAGGGAAAAGAAGCAAATGAAATTTTGCGTTCCTGTGTTCATTGTGGTTTTTGTACGGCAACCTGCCCAACTTATCAACTACTGGGGGATGAACTGGATGGGCCAAGGGGGCGAATATATTTAATCAAGCAGGTTCTGGAAGGCCATTCGATTAGTGAAAAAACACAAACCCATCTTGACCGTTGTCTGACCTGCCGCTCCTGTGAAACCACCTGTCCTTCCGGAGTACAATATGGACATTTAATTGATATTGGTCGGGAACTGGTGGAGCAAAAGGTGGTTCGTGATCCCTTATCTCGTCTTAAACGTTATGCGTTGAGAAAAATTATCCCCTATCCGCAACGCTTTTCTGTTTTGATGGCTATTGCCTCTATTGCCAAACCATTGTTGCCGGGACATCTAAAAGCCAAGCTGCCGCAAAAAAGCGTAGCTCAAAAACACATCATAAGATCAGAAAAGCAAACCTCTGCCAGGTCTTTGCAACAAGAGGGTTCTGCCCGAAAAATGCTGCTACTGGAGGGGTGTGTACAAAGTGTGGCAACACCGGGAACCAATATCTCAGCAACAAACCTGCTGCAAAAGCTGGGTATCGATTTGTTTTCTGTGCCTTCTGCCGGTTGCTGTGGTGCGGTCAGTCACCATTTATCCGCTCAAGAAGAAGGGCTTGGGTTTATGCGCAATAATATAGATGCCTGGTGGCCTTATATAGAAACCGATCAAGCCGTTGAAGCAATCGTTATTACTGCCAGTGGTTGTGGTACTCAGGTGAAGGATTATGGTTATCTTTTAAAGCATGACAAGTATTACGCAGATAAAGCACAACGGATTAGCGAGCTGGCAAAAGATATCAGCGAAATTTTAAGGGATGAAGCCATACCTGATATTAAAATCAAAAATAATGCTAAGAAAGTCGCCTTCCACAGCCCATGTACATTACAGCATGGTCAAAAACTCGATGGTGTTGTGGAAAGTATTTTACAACGTGCCGGGTTTGAATTAACAGCAGTTAATGATGCTCATCTCTGTTGTGGTTCAGCCGGTACTTATTCCATTATGCAGCCAGAACTTTCGCAAAAGCTTTTGCATAACAAACTGCTTGCCTTGAAAAAATGCTC
>CBDTVA010000137.1:0-7071 GCA_965363935.1 uncultured Gammaproteobacteria bacterium
TTTTATCATTACAATTCTCTTAATTTTATCGATTTTTGTTGATGTACTAAGAGTATTCGCAATTATTGTACTGTTCTTCGCCCTGATATGCGCCTGTTTAAGAGTCTGTATTACATAACCCAGAGCGATAAACAGGATATAAGACAGGCTGATCAGAAGGATATTGATTTGATAGGAGTTTTCATTCTGTTGAGTGAAATAGTCGGTGTGCAGTTTTTGCAGTTGAATCAGATATTTACTTAGATTAATCTGTTCATAAGTCTTTAGTAAACTAGCTATTTGACTTGTCATTATCAGGTTGGCTCGGATATGAGAAAGAATGTTTTTTAATGGCTTGTGTAAGGGCTCCGGTGCTGATAAGACTTCAAGCTGTTTTATTTGTTTTTCTATGAGTTGTTTTTTTTCCTCTCCCGGGGATATATTATAATGTAATAAGATATTCATCAGGCTGCTAATTCTGAAATTAAAATGCACAGAGGTCTCCACTGGATTCAGTGTATTATTGTCCAGTTGTGAAATAGCGGTTGGTAAGTACAGAATAGTGTTTTTTATGCTCGATGAAAGTGCTTTGATTCGTTCAAGTTGCAGGTTTTTTTCCTGACTCAGGACGATATAATGAGCTAATGTTCTTTTAAAAAGCGGAACTTCATGGGAAAAATCTTCTGACTGTCGCTTTGTTTTCTTTTGCAATTCTCTCGTTTTTTTATTTAACTGAACCAGAGTGTCATAATGTGATAAATAGAATGATAGATTTTGCAAGAGAACTTTATCAACCTGTAAATCCAGTTCTTTTAATTGCTCCAGGTCACTTTGAATGGTTTCATATTTTTTTATATGTTCGTTACGATGGTATAAGGCCAGCAAAACGGTTACAGTGACAATAAATAAAAGCAGGTAGATTATCAGTGCATATCGTTCTTTTTTCATGGTCGCTTCAACTCAACATGCTCACCCACCAGAGAAGATAAAAAATCCATAATCAGTTGAATTTCCTGATCTGATATTTCCCGCCCCAACTGATATTTTGTCATCTTGTTTATGGCGGAGCGTAAAGTTGGTTCAGAGCCATCATGAAAATAGGGTGCAGTCATTACAGCCATGCGCAGTCCGGGCACTTTAAAAATATATTTATCATATTCATCCAGTGTAACATTGTAACGGCCTAAATCAGCTTTGCTAATAGGGGTTCCGCGGTCAGAAAAATAATCTGCCATCACACCCATTTTCTGGTACATGTTACCACCGATATTGGCTCCCTGGTGACAGGCTGTGCATCCAAATGATTTGAATAATTTATAACCTTGCAACGCTTGAATTGAGATGGCATTTTGATCACCCGCAAGATAGCGATTAAAAGGTGAATTGATGGTGTTAAGTGATTTTTCAAATTCGGCAATAGCATTGGAAATGTTGGCAACATTGAGTCCATCAGGATATATCTTCTCAAACTGGCGGGTAAAAACCCTATCTTTTTTAAGTCTGGCCACAACATCTGGCCAAGTTGTTGCCATTTCAACAGGATTATGCACAGGATCGGATACCTGTTCGGCTAAAGTATAGGCTCGCCCATCCCAGAATTGGGCAAGATTAAACCGGGTATTATAAACAGTAGGTGCATTGAGTTCGCCTTTTGCCTGATTCACTCTGGTGGACACTTTCTGGTTATCCATTCCCCCTTTTTGCAGGACATGGCAGCTGGCGCAACTGATACTATTATCCCGGGAAAGCCGCGGATCAAAAAAAAGACTTCGACCTAACAGGATTTTATCGGGATTGAGTGACTTATCCTCAGAGACGGGCTGAATTGGTTCATCCGAATTAGTGGTGGAATATTCAAGTGCACTGCAGGTTGTAGCAATAGAAATTAGTAACAGGCTCGGAAAAAAGCCTGCCCTGGACAAAAAGTCAAACAGAAAAGAAATAAATTGACCCGATGCTAATACAGGCATTGGTATTTTCTACCAGATAAATTCTATAAATCAAAGTATAGTCTCTATTTGCTGGAAAGTCAGGTCTGTCAATTCTTGTGTAGGTCGGTGTTGCACAGTGAAATCCGGCAATTTTTTATATCGAGTGCGGGGTGACACTTAGGGCAGCCTTAAAAAATAATTCACATTTCTAAGTTTCCACTTAGTCATTCTATCTGCGTTGCTCGTCAGTTAAATAGTTGACTATTCGCCTTTCTCGCGCCTTGATAGAATGACAATTGAAAACTGATAAATGCAAATTAATTTTTGCGGCTGCCCTTAGTCGGATTAGGGAAAAAATGAGTATTCTCAGTTCTTTGCTAGAATGAATAAAAACTATGACAACTATCAATTGACACGTATACGAACGGTCGATATTGGTATGTTGTGTAGCGGGATGAAAAGAGGCTTTCTGCCATTGCGACGGTTTTTAAAGACTATATAATGCAGGGAGCAGAACAGCAGCTCATAGGAGAGTATATTATGCCATTACTCAGTCTGCATTGGACAAGGCTTTACGTCCTGTATCCTGAAATTGATGTTATGATAGCGGAAAATAGCGAGCGGTTGGCTAAGTGCTAAATAAAAGAAAAAGGTATAAGACTTTATGATAATTCCAGTAATTTTGTCCGGTGGCACCGGATCACGATTATGGCCTATGTCCAGGGAGCTTAATCCGAAACAGTTTCTGCCCCTGTGCAGCGATCAGAGTATGTTGCAGGACACCATGATTCGATTGGACGGGGTCGCAGATTTGGCCGCTCCCATAGTTGTGTGCAATGAGGAGCACCGATTTCTGGTAGCCCAGCAAATGAGAGATATCGGGGTTGAAGTTGATAAAATTATTCTGGAGCCGGTTGGAAGAAATACGGCACCAGCGATCGGTGCGGCTGCTCAATATATTCAGAGTAAAAATGACTCAGGGGATGATGTGATGCTGATCCTGGCAGCTGATCATGTGATTCAGAATAAATCAGTGTTTCACCAGGTGATTGAATCCGGATGTCGTCTAGCAGAACAAGGTCAACTGGTCACTTTTGGTATTGTTCCAGACAAAGCTGAAACAGGTTATGGCTATATCAAACGGGCAGAGCCATTTAATGGCTCTGGTTTTAACAAGGGTTTTAAAAAGGGTGTTAAAAAGGCTGGGAAAGATAAGGATATTGACGACACTGAGCTGGTACAGAAAGATTCAGCAGACAATGCCTATGCAGACAATGCTTATAAAGTTGCGCAATTTGTTGAAAAGCCTGATCTGGATACTGCCGGGAAATATTATGAGAGTGGCGAGTACTATTGGAATAGCGGCATGTTTATGTTCCAGGCTTCTGTTATTTTGCAGGAGCTGGAAACACTGTCCGGGGAAATATATCAGGCAGTGAAAAAAGCTGTATCGGAAGGGGCCGGGGATCTGGATTTTTGTCGTCTGGACAGTAAATCTTTTACCGCTTCACCCTCGGATTCCATTGACTACGCTGTTATGGAAAAAACCGATAAGGCAGTTGTGTTACCCCTTGATGCCGATTGGAATGATGTGGGTGCATGGTCCGCACTTTGGGAAGTGAATTCTCGTGATGAAGATGGCAATGTCTTGCATGGTGATGTACTTAAACATGATGTCACCAATAGCTATGTTCATGCCGATGACCGAATGGTAGCGGTTATTGGTATGGATAATTGCATTGTGGTTGAAACTGCTGATGCTGTTCTGGTTGCTGACAAGGCACGTTCCCAGGATGTTAAGGAAATTGTTAACCAGTTAAAAGCCAGTGACAGGGAAGAAGCATTATTGCACCAGCAGGTTTATCGTCCCTGGGGCAGTTATGAAACACTGGAAGAAACAGAACGCTTTAAGGTGAAACGCATTATAGTCAATCCTGGAGCCAAGCTGTCCCTGCAGATGCATCATCACAGGGCGGAACACTGGGTGGTTGTAAAAGGAACGGCAAAAATCGTCTGCGGTGATAAAGACCTTATTTTGACTGAAGATCAATCCAATTATATCCCTTTGGGTACCCGGCATCGTCTGGAAAACCCGGGAGTGATCCCTCTGGAAATTATTGAAATTCAGACCGGCAGCTATCTGGGTGAAGACGACATTGTGCGTTTTGATGATACTTATGGCCGTGTTGAATAGGCCGTGTTGAATTAAGGCAGGGATTCTATCGATATTATATATTACTAAACAAGAGCAGTTTATGAACACAACCATTGAAGAAATAATGCAAATCAGTCAGGTCCAGTTTGGTACCAGCGGTGCCCGAGGGCTGGTGAGTGACATGACTGATCTTGTTTGTTATGCCTATACCCTGGGTTTTATCCAGTACCTCAGAAAAACAAAACAAATTAATAATTCTTCGGCTATTGTCATGGCGGGTGATTTACGGGATAGTACCCCGGCAATCCTTAATGCCTGTGCCAGGGCTATACTGGACAGTGACATCAGGGTCATAAATGCCGGACTGATACCTACCCCGGCGGTAGCACTTTATGGTCTTGCTCATAAATGTCCGGCAATCATGGTTACGGGCAGTCATATACCGGATGACAGAAATGGCATAAAGTTTTATAAACTCGCTGGTGAAATACTTAAACAGGATGAAATTATCATAAAGCAACAGGCAATCAGTCTACAGGATGAACTGTTTAATGGCAGGGGACAGTTTGTAGTGCAAGATAATTTTCTTCCGGCAGTTGATCTGACCGCCGGGCAGGAGTATGAAAAACGCCATCTGGAGCTTTTTCCAGAAAATGCTTTGGCCGGAAAAAAAATTGGCGTCTATCAGCACAGCAGTGTTGCTCGGGAAATTATGTCGGATGTTTTGCAAAAACTGGGAGCTGAGGTCGTTAAACTGGGCTTCTCGGAACAGTTTGTTCCTGTTGATACGGAAGCTGTACGTGCAGAAGATATGGAGCTGGCGAAGCAATGGACATCAGAGTATCAGCTGGATGCCATTGTTTCCACTGATGGAGATGCCGATCGCCCTTTGATTTCAGATGAAAAAGGTGACTGGCTCCGAGGTGATATTGTTGGCGTCTTGTGTGCGCAATACCTGCACATCGATCATATTGTAACCCCCGTAAGTTCCAATACCTGTGTAGAAAAATCCGCTTTATTTATCGATGTGAAACGTACCCGCATTGGTTCCCCCTATGTTATTGAAGCAATGAATCATTACCTTGAAGATCATTATGCAGCGGTTGCCGGTTATGAAGCTAATGGCGGATTTCTTCTGGCAACACCCATACGTAAAAATGGCTGTCTGCTGGCACCATTGCCAACACGAGATGCGCTGATTGTAATACTGACTTTGTTACATAGTGCTGCAGAGCAGAATCTGCCTTTATCACAACTACCGGCCCAATTAGCGGGGCGTTTTACCTTTAGTGACAGGATTAAAAATTTTGCCACTGATAGAAGTCAAAAACTGATTAAAAAATATACAGGTGCGAGTGAGAAAGATAATAGGCTGGCGATTGAAACTGATTTCCCGCAACTCTGTCAGAAGCTTGGCCATATCAAGAGCATAAATACAATTGACGGTCTCAGAATCACTTTTGATACTGAAGATATTATTCATTTCCGACCTTCAGGGAATGCTCCTGAGTTTCGTTGTTATAGTGAGTCTGATGGTATGGAAAATGCTGTGAGGATTAATAATATAGCCATGCAAGGCATTTTGCAGGCTTCAGTTTAGTACGACTGAGTTTATTTTTCTATTCAATTAAGTGTTAATCAGTTCACAAAATTTTATGTGAGTAATTACCTGTAAGATTTCTAAAGGGGGTTTCCATATTATTTTATCTTGACTTATGTGGTTGAAAAGAATGACAAAAAAATGATAGAGCACAAATTCTGAAGGAGTTTAAATCTGGCTATAAATGATGATCCTGTTTTTGTTCTGGAGAACCCTTATTGCGGGTTTTTTTCAGTCTGATATAATTCGCGCATTGATTAGGATTTAATCAGATTTTAAGGAAGATGTAAGACGGAACGGCAATGGAATACAGGATCAAAGGAATGATTGCAAGCAGGACTTTATTTTTATATTAAAATTTAGTGGCTTGGTAGGGAGGTACAAAAGCGGCTTTGAAGTAACATTCAGCCGCTTTTTTTATGCCTGATAGTTTAAGTTTTGTCTAATAGTTTTTTTTTATTACTATTATCAGATTAATCATTTCTAAAAATCAACCAATTGCACTGGTTCAGTAACGGTTCACACGGTTATTGATAGGATAACTGTTATAATTTTATCCTGAATTTAGTAAAAAATTCTGTTTCACCTGGAGTTGTATATGAAAAACATCAATAAGACGTATGGCTTGTATATCCTGATGGTAATAATAAGCCTGTTTACATTACCGGCAATAGCACGGGATTATTCCTATATGGATGACCATGTTTCAGGAGGAACTTCCAGCAGTAGTGCACCGTCATCTCCTTCACAACCTTCATCAGTGCCGCAAGGAAACTCAATTCTGGATTCTGTGATAGATGCGTTCGTGACCACAGGTACCCAGTCTGTTGATGAATCAATGGTAAGAGACAATGAATCCTTCTCTGGACGTGTCTATAGAAATACAAGAAAAGATCACTATGAAAAAGCGCCTTATTATCGTGGTGGATATGAAAATGCGCCCTATTATGGTGGACGGTATGAACGTGGTCATTATGGTGAAAAGCACCGCTATAGTTATGGCCGAGATCGATACGATAGGAACCATGCTGATTGGGATGATGCTAAAAAAAGCAAGAAATGGGAAAAAAATCGACAAAAAGAGCTGAAAAAAAGACAGCAGCAAAAACATAAATATAACAATACGCAAAAACGCGGATACGATCGAGACAGGAGAGAAGGACGTGAAAGCCGTAAAGAGTGGCAAGAAGAGCGAAATGAACGTGAAGAAACCTATAGGGAATCACGAAAAGAAAATCGGGAACATCGTTATGAAAGATATGATGATGAAAAAAGACGATAAAGATAGGTTTAGTATATAAACGGATGAGTCACCCCCTTGTCTGTATAAGAGACTTATCCAGCTCGTCCGGGTTAGGGATACAAAAATAAACGATTTTTAAATGGCTTCTTAAAAACCACCGGGT
>CBDTVA010000138.1:0-7054 GCA_965363935.1 uncultured Gammaproteobacteria bacterium
AGGGTAGTTGACTATCTAAACAATAATAACGAAAAAATTGACATGTGCCTGGTAGGCGAACCTTCCTGCACCAGTCAATTGGGTGATACCATAAAAAACGGTCGCCGTGGCTCTCTTGGGGCAACATTAACAGTCCATGGAACCCAGGGTCACGTTGCCTATCCGCACCTGGCCAGTAACCCCATTCATCTGCTTGCCCCGGCACTGACTGAGTTAACTACCATTGAGTGGGATCAGGGTAATGAGTTTTTTCCGCCCACCAGTTTCCAGATATCTAATATACATTCGGGAACGGGTGCAACCAATGTAATCCCCGGTCACCTAGAAGTTCTGTTTAATTTTCGTTTTTCCACTGAACTAAGCCAGAAAAAAATAGCTGCCCGGGTTGAAACGCTGCTGGATGCCTATGGATTTGACTATACTATTGACTGGGTTTTATCAGGTCACCCGTTTCTCACCCCAAAAGGTGAACTGGTTGATGCCGCACAGACAAGCATCAGGGAAATCACTGGAATAGAGACTGAACTTTCTACTTCAGGCGGCACTTCTGATGGCCGATTTATTGCACCTACCGGCTCACAGGTCATTGAGCTGGGACCACTTAATGCCACCATACATAAGGTCAATGAATGTGTTGCAACAAAAGATCTGGATAGTCTATCATTAATATACGAGAAAATTCTGGTTAATTTACTGGCATCATAAAACAGGAATAAAATGAAAATATTAATTACCGGTGGAGCCGGATACATCGGCAGTCATACTTGCGTAGAATTATTGAACAATGGCTATGACGTTGTTGTGGTTGACAACCTGTGCAATTCAAATAAAGAATCCTTAAACCGGGTTAATTCTATTACCGGTAAAAAGGTTGTTTTCTATCAGCAGGATATACTGGATGAAACAGGACTGGCTAAAATTTTTTCCGAACACACCATTGATGCCGTGATTCACTTTGCCGGACTTAAAGCCGTTGGTGAATCGGTTGAAAAACCTCTTGAGTATTACCAAAATAACCTGACGGGAACTTTGGTACTTTTTAAAGTCATGCGCGACTTTAAGGTCAAAAATTTTGTATTTAGTTCCTCTGCAACAGTTTATGGCGATCCGCATACTGTTCCCATTCAGGAAGATTTTCCCCTTTCAGCCACCAACCCTTATGGTCGTTCAAAACTAATCATTGAAGAAATCAGCCGCGATCTCTTTCTGGCTGACGACACATGGAATATTGCCCTGCTACGTTACTTTAATCCCGTAGGTGCACATAAGTCCGGTTTAATCGGCGAAGATCCCAATGGCATCCCCAATAATCTAATCCCCTATATTGCACAGGTTGCCATAGGCAAACGTGACAAACTTTCCGTTTTCGGCGGTGATTATGATACTCCGGATGGCACAGGTGTAAGGGATTATATTCATGTAGTGGATCTAGCGCGAGGGCATATCAAGGCACTGGAAAAACTGACCAGCAAACCAGGATTAGTGACCTACAATCTGGGTACCGGACAGGGTTATAGTGTACTGGAAATGCTCAGAGCAATGGAACAAGCTTCAGGCAGTGATATTCCCTATCAAATAGTTGACCGCCGTGCCGGTGATATTGCCACCTGCTTTGCCGATCCTTCCTTTGCTGAACAGGAAATTGGCTGGAAAGCAGAAAGAGGTCTAAATGAAATGGCGGAAGATACCTGGCGCTGGCAAAGTAACAATCCGCAAGGTTATTCTAATTGACTAAATCCAGCCTATAAGAATGACTCCTGAACTATAAGACACCAACTAGAGACTGTTATCTGTTTCATTTGTGGTCAATTCTTCACATCCTTTACAGGAGTCACCATAACCAATGCGTTCGTATTCTGCGATTACCTGCGCGCCGAATAACAAAATCATAGCACCCACCTCAAGGAATAACAGAACCACAATGGCAGAGGTCAGGGATCCGTAAACCATATTGACCATAGAAAGTGTTGAGAAATACCAGACCAGAACATGCCGCGCCAACTCCCATAAAATGGTCGCGCTGATACTGCCAATCAAAGCGTGTTTAAAGCTCAGCTTACCAACCGGCATCACCATATAAATTGACGTCAGCATTAGAATCAGGCCAATCACACCCAGAATATACAGTATTATTCTGCTGAAACCATTCAGTGTCCAGCTCCAGTAAAATAATGACACAGTTTCACCTTCCCAGACTTGCAGCGCACCACTGATTGAGATGATCATTAACACCCCCATCCCCAGAACAATAATATAACAATAAGGAATAATGGCCGAAACCAGAAAATGCCGGCGATGGATATTGACCCGATGGAAAAAAATAATTGACATGGTATTTTCCAGCACAGTAAATGTCATAGAACTGAAAAACAATAAAATCGCTAATAATAACCAGCCAATATGTCTTTGAGTGGTAAAACGGCTAATCTGTTCAATAAAAACCGATGCCTGGCCAGGTAGAACAAGATTAATATACTCACTGGTAATTTTAAGTAATTGCCCTGGTTCGACAAAATGTGAAAGGGCGATTAAAATTAGGGAAAACAAAGGAATAATTGACAATAGCGTATAATAGGCAACCGCCCCCGAAAGCAATAGCCCCTGATTGGCCTGAAAGCCATTAATCACCTGCTTTAAAAAACACCTTGGATTACGGAGAATCTTTTTGCCAGGGCTTTGCCATTCCTGCTGCATTAGTATACCAGTTCAGTTATTTTTTAGATGGTTACACATGATTATTATAAATTTATAAAAAAAACTAAACAGCAGTTTTAGCGCGTTTTTAAAAAAATAACAATCTTCTTTTATTTCTTAATAGGCTCATCTATAATTTCGCTCAATAATTAACCAGGAGTCAGGCATTGAGTATCAGCAAGCTTTTCCAGCAAGAGTTACGCCAGCACTACTTGTTCCGGCGCCTTCCTGATGACGCGTTCAGCAGAATTCTTGGTCAGTCAAACCTGACGTCTTTAGCAAGAAATGAAATATTATTTGAGCAGGGCGATGAAGCCTCGCGTTTTTTTCTGGTTCGTAACGGACAGATCATGCTATTTCAGACTTCACCGGAAGGCAATGAGAAAGTCGTCGATATAATCGGTCCTGGGCAAACCTTTGCCGAAGCAGTCATGTTTATGGAAGGCAATCGCTATCCGGTTAATGCCAGGGCAACTTGCAATTCAGAACTGTTTTATTTTGAGAATAAGTTGTTTATAGAACAGCTGCAAAAATCCAATGAGTTGTGTTTTGCCCTAATGGCTGACATGAGTACCCGCCTGAAAGGCTTACTGACCGAAATCAGCGAATTAACTATTTATAACGCCAAGCATCGGTTGATCAGTTATTTGTTGGGGCATATCAATGATTTGCAAGAACAGCCTACAGTAAAATTAACGGCAACCAAATCCATGATTGCCTCCAGACTTTCCATTACCCCGGAAACCTTTTCACGGATTCTGTCCAAACTGAAAAAAGAAGGACTGATCGCCATAGACGATGAAACCATTACTTTAGTGCAGCCTGATAAACTGAAAGCGATTATTGGTGAGTCTTTTTCACATGTCAAAAGAAGCTGTATACCCTGAGCGGAGTTTACTAAACTGTAAATTTTCGCACCAGGCTATCCATCTCCCCTACCAGTTGTTCCATTTCATGGCTTGAGTTTGTAATGACTTCTGAGTCCTTGACAATTCCCTGGGCAACTGTATTAATAGCCGTGGAGTTAATATTAATTTCTTCAGTAGCGTAATTTTGCTCAGAAGCCAGAGCAGCTATTTGTAAATTCATTGAAGCGAGCTTTGCCACCGCAGAGGAAATAGTATTCAATGACTCTCTATCCCCCTCCGAATTAAAGCATTTATTAACAGTATAGCTTTAAACCTAGAATAGTAGTCTGTTTTCCGGGTTTTGTTGTCAATTCATCAAAAAAACATCTGAAACTGGTTTGGTTTTTGCATATATTTGATAAAAAGCTTCATATAAAAACCATAATGGCCTAATTAGCAGGAAAATTCTGATAAGTTTTTCAATACGACAAAATTATGACAAATAAACAGCAACAAACCCGAAAGAATGGACAAATAGAACACAACAAGGCAGGTTTCCTGTCATCTATAAAAAACCCGCTTATAACGGGCTCATGGATAATGTGTCTGATTTTTCCCAATGCACTATTGGCCGGCAAACTGCAACCTCATGAAGAAATCCGGGCTGCCGCGGCTGAATTTGTCCGTTCACAAATTCCGCAAGACATTAACATTAAGCAAATTACAGCAGGGAAAATTGATTCCAGAATCCGCTTTAAACTATGCTCCCAGGCACTTGAAACGCACTCAACCATGAAGAAAAGCATCGCAAAAAGCTGGACCATTGGTGTTCGCTGCAATGACGACTTACCCTGGAGCATATATATTCCCGTTAAAGCCGAACTCACACGCAAAATGCTGGTCAGCACAACGACCATTACCCGGGGTGAATTAATATCGGCCGATAAAGTAACCTTAGCTGAACAGGCAATTAGCCATCAAAATAAAAAGCATTTTTCAGACTTGTCCAATGTGATTGGCCGTGAAGCTCGAAGAACCATTAATCCAAACCGGGTAATTAACAGTTCTATGCTGCAACAGGCTCTTTTAGTTCGCAAAAAAGAAGCTGTTTTAATATACGCTCAGAATAAAAATATCCGCGTCAGCATGCGGGGAACAGCACTAAAAAACGGTCGTCACAATGAAATGATTAAAGTACGCAACAACAGCTCTAATAAAATTATTGAAGCCCTGGTGATTAAACGTGGCGTTGTGGCTGTAAATTTTTAGCAAAAACAGCCAGATAATATCTTATTGTCGTAGAGATTGCATAATGAACAGGAAAACAAAATTTGAAATTTAAGGTAAAAAAGTGCTAAAGTTTCTCTACCAGCAACCGATAATAAAGTTAACGGGAGGCATAAAACAATGCCAATTGACATCAGTACTATAAACAATAACACAACACAGACTAAAAGAGCCGGTGAACACAAGCATGTTAACATCGTGCGCAGCAATTCAACGGATCACTCTAACTCTGGTCCGGGAACTTCGCTAAGCCAGGATTCAGTCAGTTTGACTGATACAGCCATGCGCCTCAGAGCATTAGAAGAACAAATTGCCCGACTGCCTATTATTGATACACAAAAGGTTGAACAAATCAAAAATTCAATCAATGATGGTAAATTTGAGTTTAATTCAGAACGTGTTGCCGAAAAAATAATTAACTTTGAAAGAGATTTGCTATAACTGTTTAAAGTTAATAGTGTCAGCATCGTACGCTTTGCGTATTTGCCAACAGGATAAGAGCAATGAACCCGTTTTTTTCAACAACTCAGTCAGCCCAAAAACCTGAGGTTTTACCTCAACAGGACAATTCCCTGGAAAAAGCTCTGCTAAGCATTCTGGAACAGGAAAAATATTGTCTTGACCAGGTTAACCAGTTACTAAAAACAGAAAATGAAGCAATTTCTCAGCGAGATACTGCTGCTATGGGTAGCTTGCTGGACAAAAAATTGCCTCTGCTCAGCAAACTGGAGCAACTGGACATTCAGCGTCAGCATTATTTTGAACAGCAAACTGGTTTAAGCTACAACAAGCAGAAATTCTCCGCTTTTATTGAGCATCATCCCTTAGATTACATACCCACCCTTTGGCAGACCATTAAAGAACAACTGTCTGAATGTAAAAAACAAAATGAATTGATTGGTCACATTATCAGTATTCGACAAAACAATACCGAGCAGATCTTGCAGATATTACTGGGACGAACTGTTAATAGTTCCCAGACCTATAGTCATATGGGACAAACCAGTCAGCAGAAAAAAAGTGCATTGTATACCGCTGTTTGATGCCACAGAGGGAATACATGTTACCTAAAATTAATGCCTTCTCATTTCTTGGTAAATGGAAAAAAAAGAAAAAAAGCGTGCAACGCAGTATTCTGGATACAGAAACTGAAATTTCACAGCTTTTAAAACGTCTGCAAAAGCACCTTGTCGTCATTACAGCAAAATTTCCATCCGACCCAGAAACTTACAATACTGCCATTATCAAGGTAGATTATAAAAACAAAGTATTTTACCTTGACGAACTGCTCCCCGAGAGCGGCAATGAGCAACTTAAAGCAGTGCATAAAATTTTCCTGAGAACCCGCCTGGACGGAGCCATACTCACCATGGAATGTGTCTTAAAAGACCTTGGCGAAGAAAAAGGTCTGTCCCATTACATTATGTATTTTCCCACCCGGATAAAATCCATTCAGCGTAGAGAAAGCTATCGTGTCAATATCCCGCTAAGTAAGCGCTTTCAGGTTAATATGCAGACTAAGTCAGGTCATTTTATTGCCGGATTTCTAAATAATATTTCCTATAAGGGTGTTGCCATCCGCTTGGAAACGCCTCAAAGTTTTGATCTCAATATAGGTGACAAGGTGCCATTTTTAACCCTGCACCTTAATGAAACCATTACCTGTGAAATGGAAGTTAAACGTATTTCCACCATTTTAGGGAATGCCATTATCTCGGGTCATCTGCAAGAAATTTCCCCTGTTCAACAAAGGGAAATTCAGAAGTTTATTAGCAAACAGGAACGGGAAAAAAGAAGGATTGACGTCAGCTGAATTGAAAATTTGCACGAGGGATGCAGGTGAAGGATGCCAGTTTTTTTGCAAAAGGCTTTTTTTAGCTAAAGGCTTTCTTTTTAGCTAAAGGCTTTCTTTTTTCTGTCAACAAGTTAGAATAATGGTCTTTGCAATAAATACGAACCTGTAATCAAGCTCCCCATAGTTCAACCGGATAGAACAAGGACCTCCTAAGTCTTAGATGTGCGTTCGAGTCGCGCTGGGGAGACCACTGGTAAGGAATCTGCACACCGCCCTTTTACTCCGAATAAAATTCATAACCTCCTTTTCCTGCAGCTTTTGCAGCATACATAGCGGCATCTGCACTTTTCATCAACTCAGCACCATCTCTACATTGTTATTTGCACATTGTTATTTGCGCATTGTTACTTGCAAAAATAAAAACTTTAAA
>CBDTVA010000139.1:0-7040 GCA_965363935.1 uncultured Gammaproteobacteria bacterium
TGCGCTCACGAATTATACTGGAATTTTCGCCAATTCCCCCGGTAAAAATTATGCCATCGACACCATTGAGAGACGCCAGATAGGCACCAAGGTATTTTTTGATATGATAACAGAAAATGTTTATTGCCAGTTCTGCTCGAGTATCACCTTTATCCGCCTGCCCAATGATGGTGCGCATATCATTTTCATCACAGATCCCTTTGAGACCGCTTTGTTTGTTTAAAAGATCATCCAGTTCCTGAATGGTCATCCCCATTTCACGCGCCAGGTAAAAAGGAATGGCCGGGTCAATATCACCACAGCGGGTGCCCATAACCATTCCTTCTAATGGCGTCATCCCCATGGAGGTATCAATGGATTTACCATTTTGTATTGCTGCAGCACTGGCGCCATTACCCAGATGCAGAGAAATTAGTTTCAGCTGTGTTTTATCTTTGCCATACTTTTGGGTGAGATAATCTGCAGCCTGTTGAGCAACATAATGATGTGATGTGCCATGAAAACCATAGCGCCTGACCTGCTGTTTCTCATAAAGCGTATACGGCAGACCGTAAATATAGGCGTGTTCAGGAATGCTCTGATGAAAAGAGGTATCAAAAACCGCCACCTGCGGTAGCTGAGGCGCTTTTTGCCTGGCCACTTTGATACCGGCCAGATTAGCCGGATTATGCAGCGGCGCAAGAGGGATCAGTTTTTCGATGCTTGCCATAACGGTTTCATCAATCAAAACCGGGTTATGAAAATCCTCTCCTCCGTGTACCACCCGATGACCAATACCTGTCAGTTCAGACATGCTGTTCATACAACCGCTTTCTTTGAGCATTTCCTCCATACGACTAATGGCCTGTTGATGATCGGCAACATTTTCCAGTAATCCGGAAGTCAGCTTTTGCTGTTTTCTCATATCAAACAACTGAAATTTTAACGAGGAACTGCCTGAATTGAGCACAAGAATTTTCATTAAATCTTACTCACCTTCATTAGTCTCATCTTGATTCATGGATATGGCTTGCGCCTGGATAGCCGTGATCGCAACGGTATTGATAATATCAGCCACCAGACAGCCGCGACTGAGATCATTCACGGGTTTTTTCAAGCCCTGAAGTATCGGACCAATAGCAATAGCGCCGGAAGATCGTTGCACGGCCTTATAGGTATTATTGCCGGTGTTCAGGTCTGGGAATATAAATACTGTGGCATTACCGGCCACTTTGCTGTCCGGTAGCTTGGTTCTGGCTACTTCAGGTGAAATAGCTGCATCATATTGTATGGGGCCATCAAGCAATAGATCAGGACGTTTTTGTTGCGCAATCTGAGTGGCTTCACGTACCTTATCCACATCTTTACCCGTACCAGAGGATCCGGTGGAATAGGAAAGCATGGCAACGTGCGGCTCTATGCCGAACATCACGGCAGTTTCTGCTGAACTGATGCTGATTGCTGCCAGTTGTTCCGCTGTGGGATCGGGATTAACGGCACAGTCACCATAAACCAGTACCTTGGTCTCAAGACACATAATAAAGACACTGGAGACAACAGAAACACCAGGGCGGGTTTTAATGATCTGAAATGCCGGGCGAATGGTATCACCGGTGGTATGAATAGCTCCGGAAACCATACCGTCCGCCTGGCCTTTATGTACCATCATGGTGGCGAAATAGGAAACATCTGCCATGGCATCGGCAGCCCCTTCATGGGTAAGGCCTTTGTGTTTGCGCAGTTGAAAAAAAGTCTCAGTGTAGTGTTCAAGAAGATCAGAATGTAGCGGATCGATGATAGTCGCCTGCTCTATATCGAGCCCCAGAGAGGCACTATGAGCACGAATTTCGGCGCTATTGCCTAATAAAGTAATATTCACCACCTGTCGTCTCAGGAGGATTTCAGCGGCCCTGAGAATGCGTTCATCACTGGCTTCCGGCAGTACGATATTCATGCGTCTGGTTTTGGCCCGTTCAAACAGGTTATGCTCAAACATAATAGGTGTCATGGTATTGGCAACAGAAATGTCAGCCTGATTAAAGATGATGTCACTGTTAACATGGGCATCAAAAACACCCAGACCCAGAGCTATTTTTCTGTGATTTTCAGGGGTAATGACAGCAGCTATTTTTTCCACCTGTTGAGTGGCGCTAAAGGTATCATGGGGCACTGATAGAATAGGCACGGGAAGCTCCATTCCTTTCAGGAGCCTGAGCATATTAGCCTCAGGTGTAAATCCGCCGGTCAGCAGAACACCTGAAAGGTTTGGATAATTATGCGAGCTTAAGGTGGTAATAGAGGCCAGTAAGATATCAGCCCGATCACCACCAACAATGATCAGATCGCCATCCTCAATATATCTCAGGAAATGTTCTACCGTCATGGTGGCAATTTTTATCTGTTTGACGACCCGGTAAAGATCGTCGTCTGAGCCCATAACACAGCTGGCTTTTAATCCTTTCTGTACATCGGCCAGTGTGGGCCTGTCCAGTTCTCTTTCTTCAGGAATAAGGAACACTGGCGGCGATAGCCTGCTGACCAGTCCACCAGTTTCCATAGACTGGATTGTGCCGGGCTCAACACGATTAACGAAAGTGGAAAAATGAGTACAAGCAGCATTTCGAATCATATTACCAGCAAGTTTTATTTCCTCCTCAATATCGTTGTCATCCTGAGCAGAGCCATTGATCACACCAATAAAAGGACAGCCCAGATTTTTAGCGATCTCCAGATTGATTTTAATATCAAATGAAGCAAGAAAACCTGAGCTGTTTAAGCCTTCACACAACACAAAATCATATTTTTTTTGCAAGCAGTTAAACTGGGTCAAAAGTTTCTCATAAAAATCTTTCAGGTTTCCCTGCGACGCAAGCGTTTTGACTTCTTCGGTCTCAAAGCCATAACATTCATCATAGCTCATGTCCGGACAGTATTTTTCCCGAATAAGCTTGATGTCTCGGTCAGTCCCCCTGTTATCGTCAATAACAGGGCGAAAAAAAGCAACTTTTTTAATACGACGGGTAAGTAATTCCATCATTCCCAGAGAGATAAGGAGCTTCCCGGATTTCGGTTCCATGGACGCAATATAGAGGCTGTTAGTCTTCATTGAGGATTTATCTAATGACTTTTTTAATAGCGAGCGATCAAGGTACTAGCGGCAGGGTAAAGCTGAACATCGAATATTCTCCTGAAACGCTCTTTAAGCTTAATTCACCCTGGTGCCTGGAGATGATTTTCCTGGCAATGGCCAAACCCAGGCAGGTACTTTTTTCTCCGGCTGTGGGTTTGTGATCCAGTTTACTTGTATCAGAAAAAATATATTGTTGCTCTGTAACACTAAAACCAGGCCCCTCATCGATAATACTTGTTTTAGCAAAATGTTTATCCATTTCTAACCGCACCAGGATTGTCTTACCTGAGGGAGAAAACTTAATCGCATTATTAATCAGGTTGTCAATCACCTGAGTAATGCGATTTTTGTCCATTGCAACCTGAGGCTCAACTGGCAAGTGAGGGATAATAGTAATACTTTTAATTTTTGCCTGTAAGCTATACAAATCGATGCGCTGATTTAATAGCTGTTTAAGATTCCCTGAACTTATCTGTAAGCGTAATTCACCTGTTTCGATAACCGACGCATCCAGTAAATCATTAACCAGAGTCATTAAATGGTTAGCAGTGGTATACGCGGTATTAATACATTCCTGTTTTTTATCTTGTGAAAGATGCAACTCCTGATCTTGCAGAATTTCCAAATTTGCCAGAATTCCCCCCAAAGGGCCACGAATATCATGTGCAGCAATACCTAATAGCCTGTTTTTTTGCTGATTGAGCTGTTTTAAAGAATTTTGCACTACCTGTAATTGAAGATGAGTTTTAACCCGGGCACACACCTCATTGTGTTGAAATGGTTTGACAATATAATCAACACAGCCATATTCAAACCCTTTAACTATATCTTCAATGGCTGACTTGGCTGTAGTAAAAATAAAGGGAATATCTTTGATACTGTCGTTGGAAATCAATTTCCCGGCAGTTTCATAGCCATCCATTCCAGGCATCATAATATCAAGTAATATGAGATCAGGCTGGAAGTGAAGCGCTGTTTTTAATGCCTGTTCTCCACTTCTTGCCAGGGCGATTTCATAGTCCTCAGAAGCCAATATTTTACTTAATACATCCAGATTTGCGGCCGTATCATCAACCAATAGTATCTTCATTCCTGTCAAATCTGACCACTGCATTATATTCTATTTTCCAATGGAATAATTTTCACTTGAAGACCTCAGCAGAAGCTTGCTTTTTTTCAAACTGTTCAGAATTGCCTCCATATCATGCCGTTCTATACACTGCCTTAAATATCTTGCATAGGCTGCCTTATTGCCACCTTGAACTTCCAGTTCTGCTGTTATTTTATTCAAACGGGTGATAATACAAAACTCTGCCGATTCCTGTAACTGAGCAAGCATTTCATCAGCTAACGATAATGATTCTATGGACTGCATCCAGGTTATCGCTTCGTCAGGATAGGCAATACTCTGTGAAGCATCTGATGTGGTATCAAAATAGTGATAAATATCTCTAATATCATAGGGCTTGATAATAAAACCATCACAACCGGCAACTTCACACCTTTCCCTTTCATTATCAAAGGACGCTGCAGAAACAACCACTACTTTGGTATCAGGTGATTGCTGTTTAATTTCCTGAACCAGGTCAGAACCTTTTCTATCCGGCATATAATAGTTCATAAAAACGATATAAAAATTTTTTCCTTCCAGCTTATCGATAGTTTCCAAAGCGGTTTTTGCCTGAGCAACCTCTACGCCTATTTGTGATAATAATATGACTAATAGTTCGCGGTTATCAATATTATCATCAACCACCAAAGCGGCTAAATTTTCATACTGATGCAACTGCATTTGAGAGGCATCGTATTTAACATTCTCTTGGGGAATAATCTCTTTGAACAGCAATTCGAAATAAAATCTGCTGCCGGCACCAGGAGACGAGTCAACGCGCAGTTCCCCTCCCAAAATGGCAACTTGCGATCGGGCTATTGCCAAACCTAATCCAGACCCACCTTTTTTTACGCCCTCTTTAGCCTGTTGAAATATTGAAAAAATGCTTTCCAGCTCAGAATCATCGATACCTGTTCCGGTATCTATAATTTGAAATAGAAAACACTCTTTTGAGTCACTGGACAATCTTATTGTTACACTACCTGAGTCGGTAAATTTTATCGCATTACTGAGCAAATTTATTAATATCTGCCGCAACTTATTCTCATCAGAAAATACCCAGTACCCCGGTAATATATTGCTGGCAAGATCAAGATGATACTGAATCTGTTTATCAAGACATTGCGGCTTAAATAACTCGAAAACCTCGCTTAATAGCTTGACCAGGTCAAACTCTGATCTATTGAGCATCATCTCCCCGGATTCAATTCTGGACAAATCGAGTATATCATTGATCAAACCAAGCAAATGTCTGCCGCTACGTTCAATAGTTGTTATAGCCTGTTTATGAGTACCTGCCAGCTGTTGATCCCATTGCATAATTTGCACATAACCTAAAATGGCATTAAGTGGTGTCCGGATTTCATGGCTCATATTGGCCAGAAACAGGGTTTTAGCCTGATTGGCATTCTCGGCTGCCTGTTCTGCCTTTCTTCTCTCTTTAACTTGTACAGTCAATTGGCGATTGAATATTTCAAGCTGAATACGACTATTCTCCCGTGCCACATACAGATGTTCCAGACGTTCCATGGTATCATTAAAATTAACCATCATATTGGTCACCTCATTTTCCTGACCAACTATCAAAGGCTGTTCAACCCGGGTTTTTAAATCGCCTTTTGCGACTTTTTTCAAGGCATCAATGATGTTTTTAATATGATCAAAAACATGATATTTCAGTACAAACAAGAGTATCATTGATAACAATGAGGTAATAATAAGTGGCAGGAAGTGCTGTATTGATAAGAGTGAAAATTGCTCCTTTACTTCCTGTTCATTTAAAACGATAAACAGACTGGCTATTTTATTGCCTTCTTCATCCACTAATTCTTTTCTCTCTGACAAATAGGGTTTACTATTATTCATATACTGTGAAAGATCCGCGCTATCAATGTCAGTAAAAGTGCTCAGTACAACGTCATTACTATTATCAACAATTAAAACATTGGCATTGACCAGGTCAGCAATACGCTTTAGTAATTTTTGATTATTATTGACTATTTTCAGCATCACAATATGACCTGCCAAATCACCATTGTCATAGAGCAATTTCACCACCGAACGAATCCCCAACAGTGAGCGTTTACTGGCTTGAGGAACAAATCCTGTTATTATTTCTGCTGGAACTTTTATAAATTCCGACTGGTCAACGTCCAGGTTAAGTTGTTGCGCTATATTAATATCTATGTGAAAGGTACTGCTTGAAGAAAGTAAGTTTTCATCATTTAATAGATACATCAGGTCAATGTCGTATAAAGATGAGATATTTTTTAACAGGATATCAATACTATAGTAGTAATCGTACTCAAGTAAGGGGATCAGTTTTGAGTTTAATTCTCTTACCAGCAGAGCTTTATGAGTAAATTTGTCTAATTCATTTAGCAGGACTGAATAGGCAATAGTCACTTTATTTTTTAAGTTATCCTGCATCTCCCGGTGAATACTCTGATTCCATTTATAAGCTGTATAGAAATCATTTATAATCACAAACCCGATCAGGATAACGAATAACAGTAAGAAGGTATTAATTAATCTCATTCAATGGGGAAATCCTTTTCAGCCGTTTTGAATATATCCGGATTTCTCTGGACAACTGGAAAGCCTTCCTTTTCCCATCGAGTAATTCCTCCTTTTAGAACTCCTGATACCTGGTATCCTTTACTGATTAAGAATCGGGCAGCACTGGTTGATTGCCGCATCAGGCAATCAACTATAATAAGAGGTCTGTCCTTAGGAATTTTCTGATAGGTATCCTGTAAACTTACCAGGGGCAGGCTCAGCGAGTTTTCAATGTCCATTGCTTCACCAGCATTCGCTTGC
>CBDTVA010000140.1:0-6960 GCA_965363935.1 uncultured Gammaproteobacteria bacterium
CAATCTGAAACTGGCCAGCGGTTTCTGCCCCGTCAGCAAGTTAGCCGCTAAAAAAATCAATGTTGCCATCGGCACAGATGGGGCTGCCAGCAATAATGACCTGGATATGCTCAGCGAAATGCGTACTACAGCGCTCTTAGCGAAAGCCGTTGCTTCAGACGCTGCCGCAATCCCGGCGCATACAGCTTTGAAAATGGCCACGCTTAATGGCGCAAAAGCGCTGGGATTAGAGAGCATCACGGGTTCTTTAAAAAAAGGCAAAGCAGCCGATATAGCAGCCATCGATCTTGACACAATTGAAACCCAACCGCTTTTTCATCCGATTTCACAAATAGTCTATTCATCCAGTCGAGATCAAGTCAGTGATGTCTGGGTGCAGGGAAAGCACTTGTTAAATAACCGCAAGCTGACCACTCTGGATGAAAATCAACTCAAACAGAAAGCTCAAATCTGGGGAAAAAAAATATGGTCTGAGGTTGAAACTTGAAAAACTCACTTGTTACAAACAAGCAAACTTTCAATGCAGCTGTACAGAATTTCGACTTTTATAGAAAAATCGAACATAATATCGCTTAATACCCCATCACTTCAGGAACCCTAATGACCCAGGCACAAGGCCAGACAAAAATTGATTTTACTAATGTTGATCCTCAGGAGGTGGCCAAGTTTGAAGCCATGGCAACTCGCTGGTGGGATAAGGAAGGTGAGTTTAAGCCTCTGCATGATCTGAATCCTGCTCGTCTTGACTATATCCAACAACGTGCCGGTGGTCTTGCTGGAAAAGTGGTTCTGGATGTGGGCTGTGGCGGCGGCATTTTATCTGAGAGTATGGCACATGAAGGAGCAGATGTGACCGGTATTGATATGGGTGATGCTAATCTGACGGTTGCCAAAATGCATTTATATGAGTCAGGTGAGAAAGTCAGCTATCAAAAAATAACCGTAGAAGAACTTGCTGCTCAAAAACCCGGACACTATGATGTTGTGACCTGTCTGGAAATGCTGGAGCATGTACCTGAACCCGGTTCAATTATCAGTGCCTGTAAAAAGCTGGTTAAACCCGATGGCCATGTTTTTTTCTCTACCGTAAACCGCAATGCCAAGTCCTATGCCATGGCGATCATTGGCGCTGAATATATTATGAAACTGCTTCCTAAAGGAACCCATGATTTTAAAAAATTCATTCGCCCGGCAGAACTGGATCAATGGGTCCGGCAAGCCGAACTGAAAACACAACACATCTCCGGCATGACCTATAATCCATTGACAGGCCGCTGTGTACTCAGTAACGATGTCGATATAAATTATCTGCTTCATGCCCGCCCAGTCATTCTGTGACCCCACTATTCGTTTAAAATAATGATAATTAAAGCAGTTCTTTTTGACCTGGATGGCACCTTTGCCGACACTGCACCGGATTTGGCTGCAGCATTAAATCGGGTTTTGCTGGAAGAGGGAAAAACACCCCTGCCCCTTGAAACCATCCGCCCGGTTGTCTCTCATGGCGGCATTGCACTTATTAGACTTGGCTTTAATTTATCAGTGGAACACTCTGATTTTAAAAGACTAAAACAAAGGCTTTTGGCAATTTACCAGGACAACCTCAGCGAACTCACCACACTGTTTGAGGGCATGGATGAGCTGTTGCAAACACTGGAAAATAATCATATTGCCTGGGGAATTGTGACCAACAAACCGGGCTGGCTTACCGATCCCTTAATGGAGCAACTGGGATTTAGTAACCGGGCAGCGACCATTGTCAGCGGAGATACAACAAAAGAACGTAAACCACACCCGGAGCCACTGTTATACGCCTGTCGGCAAATTAACTGCCAGCCGTCTGAGTGTTTATATGTGGGCGATGCCGAACGGGATATTATCGCTGGCAACAATGCAGGAATGACCACACTCACCGCCCTGTTTGGGTATATTGAAGCCAATGATAGACCTGAAAACTGGGGAGCAGATGCCATGATCAAGCACCCAAAAGAGATAGAATCTTTTTTAACTTTATAATCCATTCACTTGATTATATTAGCTATTAGATATAGGAAGCTGCTTACTTTGTTGCCTGTTTTTGTAGGTTGGATTAGGCTGCGCTAATCCAACTTACATAAGATATAAACGGCATACGCAATCATACATTTTCATTCAATAAAGTGAGAAGCGCCGATAAAATGTTAAGCTCAGAAAAAAACCTGCAGACAGCCTACGATCATTGCCTGGCCATTGCCCAAAATCACTATGAGAATTTTCCGGTCGCCTCCCGCCTGCTTAATAAGCAATTGCGCCAGCCAATCAGTGCTGTTTATGCCTTTGCACGAACAGCGGATGATTTTGCCGATGAAGGCAAGCTGTCCAGAGCTGAACGGCTCAACTATCTTGAGGATTATTCCAGTGAATTAAAACAACTTGAACAGACCCTGAATTCCGGCTCCTACTATATCCATAACAGTGATAAGCCAATATTTATTGCCCTTGCTGATGTGATCCAGAAATACCGGATACCCATCAATCTGTTTCAGGATCTGCTCAGCGCATTTAAAAGTGATGTAAGCAAAACACGCTATGCAAATTTTGCTGAGATTCTGGCCTACTGTCGAAACAGTGCCAATCCCGTTGGACGAATTTTGTTATATCTGAATAACAGCGTCAATGAGGAAAATCTGAATAATTCTGACGCAATCTGCACTGGTCTGCAATTAATCAACTTTTATCAGGATATTGCCCAGGATCTTGACGAGAATGACCGGGTTTACCTGCCGCTTGATGAACTGGCCCAATTCACTGTCACAGTCGATGATATCAAAAAAAGAGTGAATAATGCCCAAACTCAGGCTTTAATGACCTTACAGTTACAACGTGCCAGAAATCTCTATGAATCGGGAAAACCTCTCTGCTTCAATCTATCTGGCCGTTTTGCCCTGGAGTTACGCATGATTTTTGCCGGTGGCAGCCTCATTTTAGACAAACTGGAAGCAAATATATCGACCCTTTATCTTCGCCCACGATTGACGGCTAAAGATAAAATCAAAATCCTTTGGCAGGGATTTTTTTCATCCCGATAACTGTCATGAGCAGGTACAGTTTTGCACCAAAGACAGTCTTGAAGCAGAAAACGTATTGCTTCAAATTAAATCATAAACCAAGTAGTTTGGGTATATATTTCACTTGCCTTCGGAATAACAAAAAACGACAATAATCCTTTTAATAAATCGACTTGTTACTATTTATATGATGCCTACCCCGATGAAAGCCCGTACTCCTTCTTCAGGCTCTGTACGAAGACGCTTGAGCAGAGATTTAACCTTATTGGTTTTACTGCTAATTTCTCTGTTTTTAGTATTGTCATACCTATATTCCAAACAAATTCAGAAAGATATTACTCTGGCCATTATCAATTCTGCGCAAAATTTGGTCAATGAGAAAAAAAATCAATTATTTGAGCCGGTTACCAACAACCTGATGTTATCCAGAAAATGGGCTGAACTGGAATCGCTGACCACTGACAAACAGGATCTATTTAATAAGCGATTTATTCCTGTTTTAGAAATATTGCCACAGATCTCATCCGTTATTCTGGCCACTTCAGAAGGTAAGGAATATTTTTTAACCAGGAAAGAGGGTCATTGGACATCACGTAATATCGATCCAGAAAAATATGGGCAGGGCAAAGCACAATGGCGTTTATTGAATAGTAATAATCAATTAATAAAAGATTGGCAGGAAGATACTTCATATCAATCAAAAACCCGTCCCTGGTATCAGTTGGGCATGACCACGAATCAGGATACGCCTATCAAATGGACCACACCTTATAGTTTTTATACGCAACAAATTCCCGGAATTACCGGAGTGACCAGCTGGAAAGACAAGAATAATATCAGCTATATTCTTGCCTTTGATGTGACTCTGTCGGACATTGCGCAATCACTCTCCAGCATCCATGTCAGTCAACATGATATTTCTTACCTGGTCAGTCCAGAGGGTGAAATCATTTTACCACCGGGAAACCGGCACATTGTCAGAGGTTCATCTGAAAAAGGCAGTTTATATGCTCCTGGCAAGGATAGCAGCAATTATGTCATCTTTGATTCTGTAACCCGATGGTTGGAAAATCAGAGTAAATTGGACACAGCAGATACTTTTTCACGTAATAGAAAGACCTGGTGGTATAAAGTCTTTTCTCTGGACAAGCGTCATAATTCAGTTTACGCCGGTGTCATTGTACCGGAAAAGAAACTCACGGTTATTGTCAGAGAAAACATCGCATTTATTCTGGCCGCAATAGCCTTGCTCATTATTCTGGCGGTTGTAATGGCACACTTTTTAGTAAAAAAATATGCGCACCAACTCAAGGACCTGCCCAAAACCAGCATTGCAAGGCAGGACTTTGTCAATGAAATCTATCAGCTCCTGCATCAGGGTGAAGGTGAAACCCTGGAATTTAAATCCACTATGAGAAAAAATCTTAAATCGGGTAAAAATGGCAAAGAAATTGAAATAGCCTGGTTAAAAGGTCTGGTTGGATTTATGAATACCAATGGCGGTATTTTGTTAATTGGTATTAAAGATGACAGCACCATACTGGGTATTGATGCCGATGAATTTGAAAACGAGGATAAAATCCTGCTGCATTTTAAAAACCTGCTCAGTCAACACATTGGTCTGGAATTCTCCAATTTTATAAACCTCAATATTGACCAGATTGAAGGCAAAACAATTTTGGTGATTGAATGTGAAAGAGCTGACAGACCGGCATTTTTATATATTAAAAACGAAGAAGAATTTTATATCCGCAGCGGCCCTGCCAGTGTCAAGCTCAGTGTCAGCAAGGTAATTAAATATATTCAGAATCGTTATTAGCCGGTTGACTTTATAAGTAGTTGAAGACTCTTTAAGGGTTGAAGACTCTTTATCTGGGTTGAAGACTCTTTACCTGGGTTGAAGACTCCTTACCTGGGTTAAAGACTCCATAAACTCATTTCTCTTATTCAAAATCCATCTGAATGCCTACCGCTATCCCGGCTCTGAGAAATTTGCCATGATAGTGCTTGGCTTTTTTCAGGTTACTGGTTTTTTTTATAATGACACGGCCATTATTAAAGAATTTTTGCTCTATGTCTTCAATTGGCATACGGGTAATATTTACCAGATTTTTTAATACTTGCTGCTTATCAAAACCGGTTATGAGTTCTCCCATAAAAACGACCGAGTAATTGACTTCTTTATCAATGGCAGACATTGTATTATTCCTTGTAATTCAATAACATTTGCATATTATAACTGGCACATTCAGGTTATTAAGCGTTTGCTACAGGTTGTTATAATAATAGATCATCTGAATGATTTTTGTGAGATAATAGTGAGATTAAACACTAATTTTCTATTACAATACCTGCAAAATTACATTTATGCTGGCTAAAGGCTTATCGATTCCTTTATTTATTATTCCTCTATTTTTACGCCATTCTATTTTAAGCAGAGTTAACAGTAAGCAATGACGCCAGACCAGTACTGCCAGGAAAAAACTCAACACAGCAGTTCCAGTTTTTATTACAGTTTTTTATTTCTGGATGACGTTCAGCGCCAGGCCATGACAGCTTTGTATGCCTATTGCCGTGAGGTGGATGATGTGGTGGATGATTGCTCTGATCAATACGTTGCCGCCAATAAACTCAATTGGTGGCGTGAAGAAACTCACAGTGTCTTTCATGGCAAGCCTGGTCATCCTGTTGCTATTGCCTTACAAACGGCCATAAAAAATTATCCGCTCAAGGAAAAATATTTACAGGAACTCATTTCTGGTATGGAAATGGACCTTAATGCAAAGCAGTATTCCTCCTTTAATGAACTATCACTCTACTGCTACCGGGTTGCCAGTGTTGTCGGATTACTGACCATTGAAATACTGGGCTACAAAAGTTCAGGTACCTATGAGTATGCACATAACCTGGGAATAGCTCTGCAGCTTATCAATATTCTGCGTGATGTAAAAGAAGATGCTGCGCGCGGCAGAATTTATATTCCACAGGATGAACTGGCTCAGTTTGGGGTGAACAAGGCCATGCTCGTTAAAGGTATTAGCAATGAAAATACCCGGAATTTATTTGCATTTCAGGCAAAAAGAGCCCGGCAATACTACGATAAGGCCTTTTCCACTCTTGAGCAGGCCGAACGCTATCAGCAGCGTACCGGCATTATTATGGCAGAAATATACTCGGCATTGTTAAACAAGATAACATCAAACGATTACCCGGTTCTGGAAAAACGGGTTACAATCGCTAAACTGAGAAAACTCTGGATAGCCTGGAGCACAGTCCGCCGTGAATATAAACTCATGCAGCAATGCAAATAAAAAAAACCCACAAAAAACCTCTTATCATTGAGCCGGTAGTCGTTATTGGTGCTGGCTGGAGCGGTCTTGCCTGTGCTGTGACTCTGGTACAGCAGGGTTATAAAGTCTGCTTGCTGGAATCAGCCCGCGAACCCGGTGGCAGAGCCCGAAGTGTCCATTTGAAAGGCCTGCTTGCCAATCAGGCTCCGGAACATCAAAGAGTCGACAATGGTCAGCACATTATGCTTGGAGCTTACCACTACACTCAAAATCTGTTTAAAGCACTTGGGCTTAAAGAAGCGGAGATTTTGCAACGACTCCCGCTTGAACTGCCGATGCTGTCTCCAGAAAACACCAGCATTCACCTAAAAACGCTTCCTTTACCTGCCCCGTTACATCTTTTATTCGCCTTATTAACGCTTAAGGGTTTCAGCCTGGTTGAGCGCTTTAAGACCCTTCAAATGGCTTTAAGACTGTCTTTATCCCGCTATAAACTCAAACAGGATATCAGTGTCTTAAATTTGTTAACCGGGCATCAACAAACACCGAAAATCATTACTGCACTCTGGGAACCGCTCTGCCTGGCGACAATGAATACACCGATACACTACGCATCCGGACAA